>CAYMUZ010000217.1:0-6503 GCA_964393875.1 uncultured bacterium
CACGCCCGCGACTGAATACCCGATTTCCTTCACGGATTTGAATTCGCCCATAGTACGAATCAAATATTCGTAAAGCCCCTTTTTGATGCTTCCGGCCGGATAGGAAATATTGGCGTCTTCGATCGACTTCACCACGTTGGTCAGCGAAAGATGATTGGCTTCCAATCGCGCTGAATCGACCGCCACCAGAATTTCGCGCTCAACACTTCCGGAAATGCTCGCGGAGGCTACCCCCTCCACTTTTTCAAGGTTGTCTTTAAAGATTTTCTCGGAATACAGTTTGAGCTGAATCGGTGTCAAATTCTGACCGGAAACAGAAAGGATTAAAATGGGCCGGGACAACGGATCAAATTTAAGCACAACCGGGTCTTCGGACTCTTTGGGCAGTTTCTCTTTAACTAAGTCGATTTTTTCGCGGACCGCAAGGGCTGCAAAATCAATATCCTGGCCCCAGCTAAAAGAGACAATGACCGTACTGCGGCCTTCGCGGGAAGTCGACTCAACGCGCTTCAAGCCGGCGACAGAGCCCACCGCTTCTTCGATGGTTCGGGTGATCAGTGTTTCAACTTCTTCAGGCGCGGCATTCGTGTAATTGGTAATGATCGTGATTTGTGGGAATGAAATGGGGGGAAAAAGCTCTTGGGGTAGACGGGCGAAAGAGATAACCCCCAGGAGGAGCATTCCCAGGGTACACATCACCACGGTTACTTTTTTTTGTACTGAAAATTCTGCGAGACTCATCGGCTCCGAACTTCCAACTTTTTTAGATTTCTGCTTCCTGCGTTTCTAAAAGTCGGATCTTGACGCCATCCTCAAGTTTTTCGAGGCTGGTAATGGCAATCACTTCACCCTCAGAGATCCCGGCATCCACCTGGCAGTAGTCAGGACGCCGGTAGCCAATCGTCACCGGACGTTTCTCAACCGTCTGTTTCTCTGCATTGACCACCCATACCGACTGCTCACCCTCAGAGCCCTGCAGCGCATCCGTCGGAACCACCAAAGTATTTTTCTTGCTATAAAGCAATACGCGCACACGCGTAAACATTCCCGGCAAAAGCAAGCGTTCAGGATTCTCGATACGCACCTTCGCGGTGGCTGTTCGGCTAGTGCCAGCCACCACGGGCGAAATATTTTCAATCACGCCTTCGAAAGATTTGTCGGGATAGGCATCCACAAACACCTTCGTCTTCTGTCCAAGCGCAATTTTATTCACATCGCGTTCAACTACCCCAAACTCTGCGTACACATATTCGGTCATGATGTGGGTTCCCAGCAGTGTGTTTTGCGTAATCGACTCGCCTTCTTCCACATACAACTCACCGATCATGCCTGCAGAGGGCGCATAAAGGTTTGATTTTTCCAGCAACGCTTCTTGCGATTTCATTTCGAGCCGGGCGGCCTCCGCCTCGTACTTCGCACTGTCACACTCCAACTTCACTTTTCCGAGCGTCGTCTGCGGAATCGCTCCCATGCTGAACAATTTCTCATGCTCATCCACCTTATCTTGAGCAATATGCGCATCGGTTTCAGATTTTTTAAGCGCCGCCTGCGACCGCTTTAAACGGAGCAGAATGTCATCCTGGCGCAGAGACATCAGCAGAGCCCCTTCCTCGTAGCGTTCCCCTTCACGGTAATTGATGGAACTCAGCACACCAGGAACTTCAAAACTCAATTTGAATTCAATCGCCCCCTTGATGGTTCCGAGTGCATTCAGCGAATCTTCAAAATTAAACCGGCCTATTTTAAAACCTTTAACCGCAATCAATGTCTCTTTGGTTTCTTTCTGATTTTCCACAGCCTTCTTGAGATCTGTTTTGGGCTTAGGCTTTTTCCAAAACACTTTCACCCCAAAAGCTAGACAAACAATGAGTACAGCCGCGCCTAATTTCAGCCCATAGCGCGCGAAAAAGCCACGCACGGGCGCCGGAAGCTTAGCTCCGACAATGCTAAGAAATGGACGGGTCCCTGAAAATTTTTCGGGCGAGGGCTGGATTTTCATCTTCTGAAAAAGGCGCGGCACTCCCGAGAACAGCGATTTGCGTTTCTCTCCCAAAAGAGCGGCCACGCGCCTGAGGCTTTTTTGCACCCAGGCTAAGCGGTCCGTAAAAGGATTTTTTTGAGACGGATCGTGTTTGGGAGGTGCAAACTCATTGGGGTTCATGACAAGGCAATCCTTTCAAGCGGCATAAAATCTTGTCGCCCTACGGCACGATTAAGCTTGGCCCTGGCCGTAAAATAGTCGGCAATCGTTTTGTGCAAATCGATCTTTTGATTGATAAAATCTTGCTCGGCTTGCATGTACTCTGAAACTTCCACTTCGTTTTTCCCAAGGCGGTGTTTCGAAAGAGCCAGCAGCCTTTCACGGTAATTTAATTTTTGAATGCCCGCGCGTAGCTGAATCGTCGAACGCTGATATTCAAAGAAGGCCTCTTTCACACTCTTCACCACTTCGCGCTCGGCATCATCGAGCGCGACCACCTGCTCCAGTCTCTTAACTTCTGCATCCTTCGTATTGACGAACACATCCAAGCCATCCAACAACCCAAACTTGGCCGAATTACCGGTCGTTTGGGACCCAGACCCTCCCTGAAATGTAGAAACGGAGGGCGCTGTCAGGTCGTTACCGAAAGTATACTCTGTTTTATTGCCGGCAACGTTCCATTTGAATTCAACGCCAATTTTGTACAGGGTTCTGAGTGAGGGATGGTTCGTCACATCATTAAAAGCTTCTCCGTTGCGCCCGTAGTCGACCAAAAAATCAACTTCGGGCAAAAATCCGCCCCATTGAATTTTCTCTTCAAGCCGGGCAACACGGAGGCCTGAGGCCGCGGCCTGAAGTTCCGGACGGTTGCGGTAGGCCAAATCCACAAGATCTTCGACAGCCGGTATCGCGGCATCACCCGCCTGGACCCCGGAAGCGGCCGGCTTTTGGGCCGTCGCCACCGCGGGTGGGGTCTTTGCAGGAAGCGGTTGGGCTGATTTCGCTTTCACGCTTTTGGCTGCTTCGGGCGGTTTCCCACCTGATTTTAAAAAGTCTTCTGCCTGATATAATTTTTTAATTTCTATGGAATCTGCAATCCCAAGGTCTAGAAATTTTTGCAGCTCGAGCCGGGCCAAAGCGAGTTCCTGCTGTGCCGTCTGAGAATCATATTCCATTTGGTTGTGCGACGATTCCACATTCAGGTTTTCAATCTCAGAAATGAGCTGCGCCTCCCATTTTTTCTTGGAAATATCAACGTACTTCTCTGTATTTTTCAGCAATTGTTTACGTTCCTCGGCGGCCATCAGAGCGCGTTGATACTCAAAATAGGCCGCGGACACATCGCGAATGAGATCACCCACTGCCTTATCCTGCTCTCGAGCCGCCTGTTTAAGAGCCGCTCGTTCTTTAAGCAGGGTATTCCACAAAATCCCTCCGTGGAACACCGGCTGACTAAAATGGAGGATATTATTACGGCGATTGAATCCGCTGCCGGAAAGAGAACCGATCTGGTGGTTCATTTCCAACTGCGCCTTGGGAAACAAACCTCGAAGCGCCACCAGAATACGGCGATGGGCAAGTTCGATTTTTTCATGAGCTACTTTGGCGGGCAAATAAACCCGAATGGCCCTCTGAATAATGTCGTCCAGGGACCGCGGCCCCCCCGATGAAAAGAGATCGCGATCGGAAACCGATTGCTCCTGAACAGCCGCCCGAATAAAGGATTTGTCCAGGTAAGGCATTTTTTCAACACGCTCACTACGCAACACAGCCGTCCGCTCACGAATGTTCACTTCTGTCTGCTCGTCATGACTCACGGAAAGATTCTTGGTAGGGGTTCCGTTTTTTCGCGCTGCCGGGCTGCCTGCCTGTACGGAAAGAGCAAACGCACACACCCCGGCGAGCAGCGTGGCGGCAGCAGTTCTGCAAAAAAATCTTCTTGGTCTTCCGATACAAAGTTTGTGATTCATAAGGCTGTCCTCTATTTATCGTCTTTCAGCACCGTAACTTAAACACAGTTCAAAGGTTACAAAAAAGAAGGCGCTGTGGTCACTAAAAGCGCTGACTCTCGTTGTAAGGCATTCGTCACCGTGTGCGCCAAAGCTGCGTTAAAAAAGATATTCTCTCCTTCTTTTAGAACCCATGAGCGGTCGCCGATTTTGACGTCGAAACGCCCCTGAAGAGCTAAAAAGAAAATGGGATAGCTGTGCTTAAGCATCGTTTGATCAAATTTTTTCCGGGGGCCCAGAAAAAACTTACCGTAAAAAAAAGGTTTTGCCCTGGGGGTAAAGGAGACAATTCGTACCCCCCAGGCAGGAAGCTCCATCGAAAAGGCGCCTTTCTGAGTCCCAGAATGAATCGGTTCGTCCTGTTTGATTTCAAGAGCTGTAAATAATTCTCCAAGCGAAACACCCAACCCCTTTGCAACAGAAAAAAGGGTCGGAATCGAAGGGTTCCTCACCCTGTTTTTTTCGATGGCGCACAAAAGACGCGCATTCAGCGAACCCGCCCTGCGACAAACCTCAGCTGCGCTGAGTCTCTTATTTTCACGAATGGCGCGAATCACCGGCCCAAGTAATGGAGTCCGCACCCCCTCTTTTGCCGCAGATTTTTTTGGAGTTCTTGGCATGAAAGCAGTCCCCATCCTCTGGAACCGAAAAGTTTTTTAAAAGAAAAACCGGAATGGGCAGAGCAGGTCCAACCAGCGTCCGCACATTCCGGTTTTCTCAAAGAGAAAAAAGCCTTACTTCTGAACGGCTTTTTTCAAATTGGAGCCGGCCTTAAAAGCAGGAACTTTTCGAGCCTTGATTGTGATCGCTTGCCCCGTTTTTGGGTTGCGTCCCTGGCGAGCTTTGCGATGTCGCACCACAAAGCTACCAAAGCCAATCAAAGAAACGCTCTGCCCTTTTTTCAGCGAACCTTTGATCGCATCAAAAGTTGCATTGACAGTTTCCCACGCTTTCGCCTTGGAGAGCTTTGCCTGCTTCGCCACCGCTTCTGCGAGTTGTCCTTTATTCATGTTGTCACCCCCCTTCGTGCGTCCATTATTTCTGGACAAATTTGCCATGCGAATTTTGCTTCATCCCGCACGGACTTTTATTTCAAATCGGTGGAAGCGTCCAATGTTTTGCAGAGTCTTAGTACTGTTTCCACTCTTCGTGGGCGTCGCGATTCAAAAGATCAATCACCGCTTGACGGGGTGATTTTTCTTCAAAAAGAACCTTGTAAACTTCGTCAAGAATGGGGAGCTCGATACCAATTTTTGCGCACAGCTCATGCAGAGCAGCCGCAGTGTCAACGCCCTCCGCAACCATCTGCATGCCGCCGAGGATGTCCTTGATCTTCTTTCCTTCTCCAAGTTCGCGCCCCACTCGCAGATTTCTTCCATGCTGTGAAAAACACGTCGTCACAAGATCACCCATCCCCGAGAGACCAAAAAACGTGTTTGGATTTGCGCCCATCTTGATACCAAGCCGAGCCATTTCCAGAAGACCGCGGGATAACAAACCAGCCTTGGTATTATCCCCAAATTTAAGCCCATCACAAATCCCCGCGGCAATGGCAATCACATTTTTCAACGCCCCGCCCATTTCAACTCCCACAACGTCTGTTTGCACATAAATCCGAAAGTACGTGTCCATCATGGCTTGTTGAACCTGCGTGGCAATGCGCGGATCTTTCGAAGCCGCCACGACCAACGTCGGAATGTTGCGGGCCACTTCTTCGGCATGCGACGGCCCGGACAAAACCACAAGATGGACCTTGTCCCCCAAAATAGAGTAAACAATTTCAGAAGGGCGAAGCCCCGTCTGCCGTTCGATCCCTTTGGAAACACTGACAAAAATTTTGTGGTCGATATCGATTTCTTTGACTTTGTGGAGAATCGTGCGGACAAACTGCGTCGGGATGGCTAAAACAATAATCTGGCTGGAACTGATCGCTTCTTTAAGATCGGTAGAAATGCGAAGATTTGCTGGAAGGGGAACGCCTGGTAAGAATTTAACGTTCTCGCGAGTCTCTTTTAAAACTTGCGCGTAATCCGGAAATGCCGACCACAGAACCACATCGTTTTTGCAGCGCGCGTTGACGATCGCCACCGCTGTTCCCCACCCGCCGTCACCTAACACTGTGACCTTTTGTTTTTGGGCCATGCTCTCCTTAGGATTCTTGTTGAAGGGCGCAGAGCCCTTGTCCCATCAGGCTTTCAAGCGGGCGTAATGTAGCACGGAACCCTGGGAGGGTCAAAGAAAATAATTCTCAGAAAAAATAAAATAAGTCCGCGATTTGCCGCTGAGTAAAAATCAAACGTCTAGCACCTCGTCAACCTTAAGCTATTTTCAAGTAGGAAGACGTGTGCAGTCCCGTATTCCCCTAAATTTTAAATTGACACGGCACAAGTAACGTGTGGCAAGTGACACGATCAGTCACTGTTTTAGGTGCGCGCACAGGCTTCATGCTTTTATCCACAAAAACGTGCACGGTATGCCCTGTCGTAATCAATCGATCCGCGATTCCGAAAACT
>CAYMUZ010000218.1:0-3481 GCA_964393875.1 uncultured bacterium
AAAAGACAGGAGTTGTCGCGCCTGTCTTTTTTTGATTATGGTAATTAATTTTCGAATTAAGCAGCCGCAGCTTTAGTTTTCAAAAGATGGGGCGAGGGGATTTTAATATCTTTGGCCAGGCCAAACATCTCTAAAGTCTTAATCATCATGTAGGTCGTATCAAACTCCCACCATTTCAAGCCATGCCGTGCTGAGGTTTGAAATGCATGATGGTTGTTGTGCCAGCCTTCGCCGTAGCTCAATAAAGCGACCCACCAGAGATTGGAAGAATCTTCGCCTGTTTTAAAATTTTTATAGCCCCAGACGTGCGTGGCTGAATTCACAAACCAGGTCGAATGATAAACCAGCACAAGGCGGACAAAAATTCCCCACACGACAAAAGATATGCCGCCCCAGGCATACAAGCCGGCGGCGAGTAGAACGGTCCATAACATGAAATTCTGATTCAGGAAACGATGGACGGGATCTTTGGCAAGGTCCGGTGCGAACTTTGAATATTCTTTGTAGTCATCGATGATATCATTGCGATGAATGCACCAGCCCATGTGCGCCCAGAAAAAACTGTCGCGCGGACTGTGTGGATCACCTGGCTGATCGGACTTGGCATGGTGAATCCGGTGAACGGCCACCCATGAAATAGGGCCGCCCTGACAAGCCAGGGAAGCGATGATGGCCAGAATGTATTCAACGATTTTTGGAGTTTGGAAGCTGCGGTGAGTTAGAAGCCGGTGATAGCCTAAGGTAATGCCTACCCCGCCTGTCAGCCAATGCAGGACAACGCAAACTGCCAATGCTGCCCAGCTAAATGTGAATAAACCGGCTAAAGCCAAGATATGCACCCCGACAATAAAGGCAAAGGCGGGTACGTGAATACGGCGCTTCTGAGCCAGAGGCGAACTCGTAGGGAGCTGTTTTTCCTTAACTCCATGATGCGTAGCGATTTGCGGCTCATTATGATAGAAGTTCTGATCTACCGGAGCGTCTAAAAGAGCCGAATTATTGGATGAATCCATTGAGTTTTCCTTTATATTGCTGTCATTTACCCGCGGGAAGTCCGCTAGTATCCGGAGAATACTACGTGAAAATGTTCGATAATGCCAGCATTAAATTTTGACCCCTTGGCCCGATGCTGGTATAATGCGTCCTCTTTGATTTCGGCAAAAAATGCAATAAAGTGAAGTTTTTTTCAGCTCGAAAGAATAAAGACTTGACACGCCTCACTTTTTCTCTAGAATCTTACATTTATCTTCAGGAGAGGACTGTCCCTGAATCAGGGCCCTTGAAGACTTACCAGTTTCAGTACCTTTCATCTAAGCTGTCATGAAAGCTGGTGCTTTTTGCGGGTTACGACTCTTCAGCGAGGGTGCTTGCTGGAGTAGCTCAGTCGGTAGAGCACGTCCTTGGTAAGGACGAGGCCACGGGTTCAATTCCCGTCTCCAGCTGAAATTATTATTATTTTGGACGAACTCAAGATTATTCAAAGCAGAAACCATTAAGGAGATCAGACATGGCAAAAGAGAAATTCGAGAGAACAAAACCCCACGTTAACGTCGGAACAATCGGCCACGTGGATCATGGCAAAACCACATTGACTTGCGCTTTGACCAAGGTGCTTGCAGCCAAAGGCATGGCGGATGTGCGCGAATACGCGGACATTGCCAAGGGCGGAACGGTTCGCGATGATTCCAAAATCGTGACGATCGCCGTATCGCACGTCGAATACAACTCGGAAAAGCGCCACTATGCTCACGTGGACTGCCCGGGACACGCTGACTACATTAAAAACATGATCACGGGTGCTGCGCAGATGGACGGTGCGATTCTCGTGGTTTCCGCCGTTGACGGCCCTATGCCGCAAACGCGCGAACACATTTTGCTCGCCCGCCAGGTCGGCGTGCCGGCGATTGTGGTTTTCTTGAACAAGTGCGATGCGGTGGAAGATCCCGAATTGCTTGATCTTGTCGAGCTCGAAGTTCGCGAGCTTCTCAAAAAATATGATTTTCCCGGAGATAAAATTCCGGTGATCCGCGGTTCAGGTCTTGCCGCAGCGCAAAATCCTACGGACCCCAAAGCGATTGAGCCCATCATGAATCTCGTCAAGGCGCTGGATGAACACATTCCGGAACCCAAGCGTGATATTGATAAGCCTTTTTTGATGCCCGTCGAAGACGTTTTTTCAATCTCCGGCCGTGGTACTGTCGGAACAGGCCGCATCGAGCGCGGTATTATCAAAGTGGGACAGGACGTTGAAATTGTAGGTCTGAAAAAAGCTGCGCTGAAATCCACGGTGACCGGTGTTGAAATGTTCCGCAAGCTTTTAGATGAAGGTCGCGCGGGTGACAACGTCGGGTTGCTTTTGCGCGGTCTGGAAAAAGAACAGCTTGAGCGCGGGATGGTGATCGCGGCTCCGGGAAGCGTGACGCCGCACACAAAATTCAAAGCGCAGATTTATATTTTGAGCAAGGAAGAAGGTGGCCGTCATACGGCTTTCTTCAATGGATATCGGCCCCAGTTTTATTTCCGCACGACCGATGTGACAGGTGTTGTAAAGCTGCCTCAAGGTACGGAAATGGTGATGCCGGGTGACAACGTTGAGATTGAAGCAGAGTTGATTTCGCCGATTGCGATGGAAAAAGAACTTCGTTTTGCCATCCGCGAGGGTGGAAAAACGGTCGGCGCCGGTGTCGTCAATCAGATTCTCGATTAAAGACCCCCGTCCCAACAACCAAATCACTAAGCGAACTTTTCCGGTTTCGCGCACTATTTGTGCAGCGGTATTCCCGGAGTATCTAATTCGCAAGCAAGAAGGCGGCTAGTCATGAGGGACATTATCACCTTGGCGTGTTTGGATTGTAAGCGGAAGAATTATTCCACGCGCAAGAATAAAAAGAATACGCCGGACAGGCTGGAGCTTAAGAAGTTTTGTAAATTTTGTCGCAAGCAGACGGCGCATAAAGAACAAAAATAATGGCAACTGGCGGAGGCCTGTAGCTCCAACTGGCTAGAGCGGCGGTCTCCAAAACCGCATGTTGCAGGTTCGAATCCTGCCAGGCCTGCCATCAAATAAGCGGAAGTAGGATTGAATTATGTTGGGTGGAGTTTCAATTTTTCTTAAAGAAACCTAGCAAGAGCTGAACAAAGTCACGTGGCCGACCCGCAATGAACTCTGGCAGTCGACGGTGGTTGTGATTATCACAACGGCGATTCTGGCGGTCTTTATCGGTGCGATTGATTTTGTGTTGTCGGGCTTGATGCGCATTGTGATCGGGTAATGACAGTTATGTCCGAAGCCAAATTGTATGTCGTTCATACCCAACCAGGAATCGAATCGCGGGTCAAAGACAATTTGGAAAGCCGCGCTGAACTAGCGGGGATGAAGAGTTTTATCCGGCAGGTGCTGGTGCCTACGGAAAAAGTAAGCGAAGTGCGCTCGGGTAAAAAACGCATTTCAGAGCGCAAGTTTTTCCCCGGTTACATTCTG
>CAYMUZ010000219.1:0-8670 GCA_964393875.1 uncultured bacterium
CTTTCATTTTAAGCCAGAGCCGATACGCATGAAGCCTCCATTCCAACATAAAGTCAGGCTCATTTTTTTTAGCGGAAATCAACCGGATAATGTCTTCGTTTAAGCCGCGTGGAATGGTTTCACTTTCCACAGACGTGACGAACCCATACTTATACTCCCGATTGATTAGATTTTTAGCTTCATCCATATTCCGACTTCATCCCTTCGTGAAATTTAAAATCACCTAGGCCGGCACACCCACCAATGACCGCACTTCGAGCTCCCCTCGGGAAATCATCTCAAGCGTTATCGCCCCATAAAAATCATCCAGCATTTTTTTAGATTTCTCCCAGATAGGCCGCAAGCCGCACATCCCAAAATGGTTGCAGGTAATCGAGTCACGCACACCCGGTTCGCAATAGATGTCAAAGGTATTGCCTTCCACGGCCTCCACAATCTGTTTAAAGGTAATCTCGGCAGGAGGACGCGCAAGCTCGTAACCGCCATGATGCCCCTGGTGAGACACCACAATACCCGCCTGCTTGAACTTCTGAAAAATTTTCTCAACGTAAGCCGTCGACAATTTTTCGTGCCGGACGATATCACGGACGGTCAGGACCTCACGGTCCTTGTGCCGGGCCATAAAAATAAGGCAGATAACCCCATATTCTGTTTTGGTCGTAAACTTCATAGTTCTCCTCGCAATCGAGCGTAAATATACCAAATCAGACTGTTTCTGTCCAGTTTGAATAGTCGAGCCCTAGAACGACATAACTACAAGACCCGGAAGAGGTAACGAAAAATAGTATCCCGTGAGTTAAATCGGAAAGATCGAAGAAGGTCTAAAGCTGCCGCCCAAGGGCCACGGCAATGCGGCGAAGCTCTCCCATGAGATTCTCAAACATGTCGGGCAAAAGCGCCTGGGGTCCGTCACAAACCGCTTCTTCGGGTTTGTCGTGAATTTCAACGATGAGCCCATCCGCCCCGGCCGCAATGCCCGCACGCGCCAACGCCGCCACATAGGCGCGCTTGCCCGCAGGATGCGAGGGGTCGACGACCACCGGCAAATGGGTTTTAGACTTGAGAACGGGAATGGAGCCAATGTCGAGTGAAAAACGGGTTGTCGTCTCGAAGGTGCGAATGCCGCGCTCGCACAAAATCACCGAGTGATTTCCCTGGGTATAGATGTACTCGGCAGCCATGAGGAAATCCTGGATCGTGTTGGCCATACCACGCTTTAAAAGTACTGGCTTACGACTTTTACCGACTTCTTTGAGCAAATTATAATTTTGCATATTCCGTGCGCCAATTTGAATAATATCCGCATATTTTTCAAAAAGCGGTAGATCGCGAACGTCCATCATTTCTGTCACAACCAAAAGACCCGTTTTACGGCGCGCTTCCGCCATGTATTTAAGGCCAGTCTCGCCCAACCCCTGAAAATCATACGGGGAAGTGCGCGGTTTAAAGGCACCCCCGCGAAGCACCGTCGCTCCAAACTTTTTTGCACACTCCGCAAGCATCAGCGTTCGCGCCTTGGTCTCAATGGTACAGGGCCCCGCCATCACTACAATTTTCTGACCGCCGATAGAAAGACCTTTTCCCAATTTAATCTCAGTGGTCTTGCCGTCGGTCTCCAACGCCACCATTTTGTAAGGTGCCTGCACCGCCATCACGCGTTCAACGCCAGCAAAGGCCTCCATCGGCTGTACGCGAAGCTTTGATTCATCACCGATGACACCGATGACCGTGCGCTCTACCCCCTTAGAAATTAAAGGCTTGAGTTTCAATTCCTTGAGTTTATCAAGAATTTGCCGTATCTGCATTTCACTAGCGCGCGGTTTCAAAATAATGATCATGGGCGTCTCCTATTGTCTAGAAATATAAAAGTTCCCGTTCCAACACCGCGTAGTCGGTCACCACACGGTAGCGTCTGTATTTTGTGGCAATGGATTCCGGCGGGCGAAAAAGGACTCCGGCGTGCGCCGCCTTCAACATGCCCAAATCGTTGTACGAATCCCCGGAGGCGTGCACGTGAAAACCCAGCCCCCGCAGTGCTTTCACGGCTTTAGTTTTCCCATCTTTTTGACGCAACTTGTAACCCGAGATGAACCCGGCTTTGTCGGTCTTGAGCGTATTGCAAAAAAGGGTTGGGTAATTCAGTTTCATCATCAACGGCCCGGCAAACTGATAAAACGTATCTGAAAGAATAATCACTTCAGCCGCCGCGCGCAAGCGCTTGAGAAAACCAATCGCGCCAGGCAAGGGGCGCATTGCGGCAATCACGGTCTGAATATCCGCGAGCTTAATATTTTTCTCTTTCAGGATACCGATCCGGTATCGCATGAGCCGGTCATAATCTGGAATGTCGCGCGTGGTCAACGTCAACTCATCCACCGAAAAACGCTTTGCGACTTCAATCCAGATTTCCGGAACAAGCACACCCTCGAGATCCAAACAAACAATGTTCATGAACAACACTCGGTGTCATTTATGTTGCGATGCTAAAAAATTCGTGTCATTTTAAGCCCTGGGGCGTGAATGTCAAAAGAAAAGCATGGTAGGAGAGTTATCTAGCGGCAAGATTCGATGACGCATCGCACCGTTTCCAACAGCCGTGCGGCAGATACCGGCTTACTGAGCAAGGCACGAGCATCCAATCCACACCGCACTTCCTCATCCGGCGTGGCAAGACCTGTGAGAAAAATAATGGGAATCCGTGTCGTGGCAGAATTTTCCTTGATCATGCAAGCCACCTGTGCGCCATCAATATCCGGCAGCATTACATCCAAAATGATCACCGCTGGGTTTTCTTCAATCGCAACCCGAAGCGCCTGATCTCCGGCTGCAGCGCAAACGACCTCATACCCCGCCTCTTCCAAAATTGGTTTTAAAAGCCGCAACGCTCGTGGGTCGTCATCGACGACAAGAATTTTTTGTTTTTTCACAAATTTACATCACTTCCAAAATTTTGTTCATCAATTCATCCGTTTTAAATGGCTTGGTGAGCAATTGGGCCTGTTTCAGCATTTCATCTTCTTCCTCAGGGCCGATCTGCAAGGCGGTGATAAAAATAATGGGAACTTTAGCCGTTTTGACATCTCCTTTCAACATGCGCGAAACTTTAACACCATCCATTCCGGGCATCATAATGTCAAGAATGACGAGATCCGGCTTATCTTTTTTTATTTCTTCCAGCGCTTTAAGGCCATCATCCACTGAAGTGACTTCGAAGCCGCGGCTGCGCAAAAAGGTCTCAACCATTTTTACAATGCTTTCGTCATTATCGGCGAGAAGGATTTTTTTCATGAAGCATTTTATCCTTTATTTACGCCGTTTTTTTCAAACGCCATTTCTGTTCGTATTCTTCGCACAGCGTGGAATATTCACGTTTAATACTTTCAAAGAGCATCTTCGCTCCATCAACGGAGTGCTGTTTCCCCAAGTGTTCAAGCTTTTCACAGAAATCGGCAAAGCGCTGGGTTCCAAGATTGCGGCCACTCCCCTTAAGCGTATGCGCCTGTTTCTGCATTTCGTCAGGCCGCTGAGATTCTATGGCCTCTTCAATCCGAACAAATCGCTCTTCCGACGTTCTGAAGAAGGTATCAAAAAGCTCATCCACAAACGTGTGATCGCCGTCATCGGAAAATTCCCGCAATGCCAAAATGCGCTGAGGGTCAATCACTACGCTTACGGGCCGCTCCTCCGGCCCAAACTGCTCGGCGTCGGACTCTTGGATAACAGCGACTGTTTCAGTCTGCGGACTGCTGCGATACCATTGATGAATCATATTGACAAGATCATCCGCCTTCACCGGCTTGCTCAAATAATCATCCATGCCTGCCTTCAAACACTTTTCCCGATCCCCGTCCATGGCATTGGCAGTCAGTGCGATAATCGGTGTTTTCCCCGCTTTCCACGGCCGCCGACGTATTTCCAAAGTCGCTTCGTAGCCATCCATTTCCGGCATTTGACAGTCCATAAAAATCAAATCATAATCCTGTTGTGAAAGCTTCTCAAGAACCTCCATGCCGTTCACAGCCACATCCACTGAACACCCGAGCCGTTCGATCATCTTGCGAGCCACTTTTTGGTTGATGATGTTGTCTTCGGCCAGCAGAATACGAGCATGGACCGTTTTGCCAGGATCCGTGGCTTCTCGTTTACGGACTTTTTCTTCCTGAAGCGTATGGCGGGTCACCAATTTTGAGGAAATATTCTTTGCCTTTGCGCCCCATACCGCACACAAAGTATCGTGAAGCTGTGTTTGCCGTACCGGTTTGACCAGGTAGGCTGCGAGCCCCAGGGCTTCCATTTTTTTGGCATCCCCGCGTTGTCCCATGGAAGTCAGCATCACCAAAGTGGTTTCTTTCAGCACGGCGTCGGCCTTAATGGCATTTGTCAGCATCAAGCCATCCATACCCGGCAGTTGAAAATCAAGCAGTGCCATTTGATACGGATCCCCCACCGCATACGATTTATGAAGAGCGGCAAGCCCCTCTTCCCCCGACTCACAGGCGTCCGCGCGCATGCCCCAGTGCGTCACCTGTTCAAGAAAGATTCTGCGATTGAGCTCAATATCATCCACAATCAATACACGCAGGCCTGTAAGATCGCCTTTCGGCAAGGGCTTCGTCTCGGCATGATCAAGGGGGCAAAGGACGGTAAACCAAAATGTTGAACCTTGCCCCAAGCGGCTTTTTGCCCCGATCTTGCCGCCCATGAGATGACTCAACTGCTTGCAAATGGCAAGTCCCAATCCAGTGCCGCCATAACGGCGCGTCGTCGACGCATCCGCCTGGGTAAATTTCTCAAAAACATAATCAATTTTATCTTCAGGAATTCCAATGCCGGTGTCCTCGATACTTACTTTAAATTCGTAATGCCCATCCCCTGTCGCTTGTCCATCTACGTTGATGAGGATATAGCCTTTGTGAGTAAATTTGATGGCGTTGCCGACCAAATTGGTCACAATCTGCCGTAAACGTCCCGGGTCTCCGATGACGCGACGCGGCGTGTCGGGCGAAAACCTGACAAGGAGTTCCAGCTTTTTTTCCTGCGCGCGTGGAGCAAGCATGGCCGCAACTTCTTCCACCGAACTCCAGAGGTCAAACGGAATATTTTCAATGACAAGCTTTCCGGCTTCAACTTTTGAGAAATCAAGGATGTCGTTGATAATCGTAAGCAGCGAATCAGCGGAACCTTTGACAAATTGGGCATACTCGCGTTGTTCGTCAGAGAGCGAAGTATCCAACAGGAGGTCAACCATGCCCATAATGCCGTTCATAGGCGTGCGAATCTCGTGACTCATATTGGACAAAAACTCACTTTTGGAATGATTGGCCTTTTCCGCCTGTTCTTTTGCTTGACTCATTTCAGCCATCATACGATTGCGTTCCGTAATGTCGCGGATAATGCCGATCGAACCCGTGACGCGGCCCTGCTCATCCGTCATCACACTCACCGAAGTTTTCACATCCATCAACACCCCATTGCCTTTGACAATTCGAGTCTCAAAATGCGCGGTTCCCTGTTTAACAATATCGAGTGAATGTATTTTTTCCAACTCCTCTGGCGGATAAAGCGACTGCACCGTTCTTCCGTGAAGCTCAGCGTGGCTTCGCCCAAGCAATTCTTCGGCGAAACGGTTCCAAGACACGAGCACCCCGGCTTCATCGGCAATCGTAATCGCCACGGGTGAATTGTCAAAAATCGTTCGGTACTTCTCGTCGGCGACACGAAGCTTGCGTTCCGCTTCCTTGCGCTCCGTGATGTCCTGAATAATACCAATCGAACCGCTTTTTCCGCCGTCTGCCGTCCTCAAAACAGTGATGCAAATGTCGACATCCAGCACCGATCCGTTCTTTTTAAGAATCTGCGCTTCGACATTTTGAATCATGCCTTTTTTGCGCAAATCCATGGACTGAAGGCGCTTCCATTCGTCAGGATGGTAGAGTGACTTTACCGGACAATTACGCAAATCCTCGGCACTCATGCCAAGCAACTCTTCCGCCAAGCGATTCCACGAGACAATGCGCTCATCTTCATCCGTCACCGTGATCGCCACCGCCGAATTATCAAAGACCGTGCGGTATTTTGCTTCGGCGAGCTGCATCTGACGTTCTGAATTTTTACGTTCAGTAATATCGTGAATCAGTCCAATCGAACCGGTCTTTCCCCCATCCGCCGTCTTGAGCACGGTCACGGAAATATCGACATCAAATTTCACCCCATTCTTTTTAATCGCTTGGGTTTCAAAATGATGGAGCATCCCCTTCTTGCGAATTTCCAACGACTGCATGCGCACCCATTCTTCCGCCGGATAAAGATCACAAACACGCTTTAAATACAGCTCGTTGTAGGTCATCCCGAAAAGCTCTTCCGCATATTTATTCCATGAGATAATCCGTTCTTCTTCATCAGTCACCGTAATAGCCACAGCCGAATTCTCAAAAATCATCTTATATTTTTCTTCCGCCAGATGAACCCGCTTTTCCGCCTCCTTGTGCCGCGAAATTTCGCGGGAAACCCCCAACACTCCGCACGCCTTCCCCTGACTGTCACGCATCAACGTCATTTTATTTTCGGTCCAAACCGGCGCGCCCTCTTTACGATTCTGTTCGAGTTCCACAAGCCAGGAGAGTCCTGAAAGCTCGGCCCCACTGCAACTTTTTGACTTCTCTAGCTGGTCCGTCAAGGTTTTCAGCGCGACCATCAAAGAAGCCGGCGGCAAAACATCGGTCACCGACTGGCGCATGACCTCATCGACGCCAAATCCCCGCAGCTGGAAAACGGATGGGCTCACATAGGTAAAGCGAAAGGCCATATCCATCGACCAAATAACATCCAGCATATTTTCCGTTAAAAGCTTGTAGCGTTTTTCGCTTTCCTGGTGGGCAACTTCGAGCCGCTTGCGTTCCGATGCATGGCTTAAAATACGCCACAGCGAGCGGCCATCAAACTGGCCCTTAACCAGATGCTCCTGCGCACCGTGCCGTAGAAGCTCAATCGCCAAATCCTCCCGATCCGCATCCGTCAATACCACAACTGGCGCTGAGTTTGCCTCATTGAGTAGACGGTCCAGAGACGCCATTTCCTCCCCGGGCAGCATCGTCAGATCAAAAAGAACCGCATCCATCGACATTTTATGCAAAAGGTGGACGGCTTCTTCGAGAGTGTGCGCCTCCATAATATGGGCAACACCCAGCCCCCCTGCGGCAAAAAGACTCCGCAGGCGCTCAGACTCCTGCGGACCATTTCCAATAAGCAAAAGCGTCATCGTTTTGGAGTTTCCGTGCTGTGGCAGGCTCATCGGTAACCTTCAGAAAATTTTAAGGTATTCATTGCGTGTGATTTTTCGACTCTAGACATCTTTCTCTAACCTAAAATAAACTATAGCACATGAATAAACTTTCGCTAGTGTCAGAAGCTTATTTAAATTTTTATGAAGCAATAACACCCGATTTGTCAAAGGAAATAGGGGGAAAATAGATTCACACACCCCTTAAGAATTAGCGGGTGTAAGAGGAATCAAACCGTGCCGCAGAAATGCGGCTGGTGCTGCTGCGTGAAGGATTCGCGCGGCTCAAACTTCAGTGAATACGCTGGTAGGGATAATGGTCTTTGATTTTTTGGGTAAAGAAACTACCGATGGAGCTCGAATTGAGTAACTCTTGATGCAAATGATCTCCGACACCTTCATAGCGGTACACGCCTCCGCTGCGAAAGGCAATCTCCAGCGTCGAGCGGTTGCGGTCGTAGCCCACAATGGCAATTTCGCGGGATTTCACAGCCGTATGTTCCATAGAAGCCTCCTTTAGGACTTTCCCTGCAGCACATCACACCCAAGCCGGGTCAGCAAAAAAGCATATTCGAAAGCAATTTCACGCAAATATTCATAACGGCCTGAGGCACCCCCATGGCCCGCCTGCATGTTCATTCTAAGCAAAATCTGTGAATTTCCACAGTTATTTTCACGCAGCTTGGCACACCACTTGGCTGGCTCCCAGTATTGCACCCGCGGGTCCGAGAGTCCCCCCGTAATCAATATGTCCGGATAAACCTGCCGGCACGTTTGCTCATAGGGCGAATAAGAGCGCATATAATCAAAATACTGCACCTCCTCCGGGTTACCCCACTCTTCAAATTCGCCCACCGTCAGCGGCAATGATCTATCGAGCATCGTGGTAAGCACATCGACAAAAGGGACTTTAGCAATCACCACCCTAAAAAGTTCCGGCCGCAGGGTTGTCGCGGCACCCATCAACATTCCTCCGGCCGAAGCACCCATAATGGCCAATCGATTGGATGAAGTATAACGCTTTTCAATAAGCGATTCGGCACACGCGATAAAATCCAAAAAAGTATTTTTTTTCTTAAGCCATTTTCCATCCTCGTACCAAGGACGCCCCATCTCTCCGCCACCTCGGATGTGAGCAATCGCAAACATCACTCCGCGATCAAGCAAGCTCAATCGTGTTGTCGAAAATTCAGGATCAATGCTGATGCCATAAGAGCCATAGCCATACAACAACAGAGGGCTCGTTCCATCGAGCCGAACTCCCTTTTTATAAACAATGGAGAGCGGTACTGGGGTGCCGTCATGCGATTTTACAAAGAGTCGCTGCGAAATGTATTGCTCAGGGTCATACCCTCCCAAAACCTCTGTACGCTTGCGCAAATGCGAAGTCC
>CAYMUZ010000220.1:0-5382 GCA_964393875.1 uncultured bacterium
CGTTCATTCAATTCATTTAGCGCTTTGAGAATGGCTTCGGGAATTTTTGAATTTTCGGAAAGGGTGTTGTAAAAAGCTGTGATCGCTGCTTGCAGTGCTGCAGGGAGAGACGAAATATCCAGGGCAGCCCTTTTCTTGCCATCGCTCTCGATGATATATTCAACCGCAGTTTTCGCGGCATCGGGAGAAACTTCGGCCTTCTGCAGTAATTTTAAAATCGCGGTTAAATCTTTATACTGTGCCACACTAAAACCGTGATTCAAAAATTCAAGCATGGTGAAAGTTTTGTAATAATTTAAAGCGGCGCCATGTCGGCCGTCCAGCGCCGCCATCCGCGCGCCGCGCTCGACAAGATCATCCTTATCCGATTCATTGATGTAGATTTCAAAAACCTGCGCGATACCCCCGCCGCGGCCGGCACGGGCTTCCTGCTGCAGCAGCGTGGCGTTGTCGCGGGGGGCACCAAGATTGATTTCAACTTGGCCGACGATCATGGCAAGGCCAAACCCATTTAAAAGCTCGCGCAATTCAAACTGCAGTAAATCTATTTTACTCGAAGATCCTTTTGCAGAATCCAGACGTTTAATCAGAGTTTCAAGTGATGCCAATTGACCTTTGATCGTTTCAATTGTTTCTTTAAGTTTAGTATTCTTAGCACTATCCGTGAGGGATGGGCTTTCAAGCTTTGCTGCGGCTTCCAGTTGCTTAACTTTCGCTTCAGCAGCTGCCAGTTTAACTTTTAGAGCGGCTTGGTTCGCAAGAGCGTTTGGCAAACCCGCCATCACACGCGCGATGATTTCTTCAACAAGCGCATTAAATTTCACGCGCAGCTCCTCGCGCACACTCATAACAGCGGAATCATCCAGTTCTCTTTGGTTCGCCAAATCAGCTCGAATTTTTTCCAATGCTATAAATTGGTCCTCAAAGCCCGGTGTATCTTTGGTTAATCCAAATTGATTCGCCAGCAGTTTCGCCACGTCTCTGAATTCATGCTTAGCATAGTCTGTACCGCGGCCGAAACGCGGAATAGCATAGACCACTTTGCCCTGCTCCACTGTCTTCATCGCAGCATCCAACTCCGGCTGTTCCTGTTGATCATCAAGAAGATAATAAGCGCCCAGTGAAAGAGCCTCTAAGCGTGCATTCCATAGCCCCTTCCGTTTACTCGTTGGGGCTGTATCGGCGGCAGAAAAATGCTCTGCAAAAAATTGGCCCACTAATATTTTAACGATTTCTTTACGAGCGGCATTCCCCCGAGTCGACTTTTCAGTCAGTTTATCAAGCAGAGTGCTAAGGCCTGCTTCCGATTGTTCATAGAAAAACTTACCCACTTGTTCCAAAATCTCCGAGAGATCCGTACGGTCACTCTTGATCGCCGCTTCCTCAGCGGCAATTTCATTCTCCGGTTTCTTTTCTTTCTTAGCATCCTTTAGTTTAAGCTCACGTTTGTTAAGTTTTTCCTGCACCTTGGCAAGCGCTGCAATCACAGCTTCAACACCTTCCTTCGCAAGTGCCTCACGATCATTCTTGAGCTGCTCTTTGGCTGCGGCAATTTCTGCGGGCAACATCGTCCCATTTGTCTCAGCCTCGTCTAATTCAAGCGCTCGCTCATTAAGTTCTGTATCTTTTTGGGCAAGCGCTTCAATCACAGCCATAATCCCTTTAACCGTTGTTGAATCATTCTCACCGAAAAGACCTAAAAGTTTTTTGATCTCTTCAATAAAAGCGGTACTCACTTTGCCGGTGGCGCTGGCACTAACATGCTTTCGATAGGCTGCAAGAACCTGGGATTTCTTGTCTGCAACGGCAGAATCAAAGCCCCTTTTAAGCTTGGCGGCGTCTGTCGAAAAAATCAGGATTTCAGCCCCATAATTATCATGCTGAAATGTGGTGCGGAATTCGTTCAGGCGTTTATAAGCCGTTGCCGCGCTGTGCACCGACATATGGGGTAGATGGCGCCGTGAGCGTTCAATATGCTCCGGAATCTCGACAGTTTCTTCGCCTTTCTTAAGAAAACCAAGCCGCTTCATGGTTTCAACATACGCGCTGTCTTGGATATTCTCTTGAACCTTACCATTTTCTTCCACCTTGATCATGCGCAAAGTCGCGCCGGTGCCGGTAGACCCGCCCATATCCGAACTGGCAATAAATTTGAAGAAGTCGTTACTGGAAATGGACGCTGTTTCCTCCGTGTCGCCGCGAATCTCAATCACCATCTCCTGACTTTCGAAATAGTCATAATGCAGAACATCTTGCAAAGTGGCCATGAAATTGGTTTCACGCTGGCTGCTGACTGAACTGTCACCGGCAAGTGTGAAGAAGGCAACCACGGGCCGGCCATTTTCCATTCGCGTGCGACCCTGCGAGTCTTTGACAAAATCAGGGGCATAATCTTTGCCTGGCTCACGCGTCAAGAAAAGATCAAGAGACCGCTTCACGAGCATCTCAAAAACCTTGTCATCCGCCATGCCATCTTCGGCATTTTCGAGTTTGCCGAGCAGGAAACCTTCACTGGAAAGACCACTTTCGACCGCAAAGCTCTTCATAGACTCCTTAAAATCAGCGTCCATCGCATTAAACAACTCACGCATCGCCGCGGCAAACTCTTTGCGAATATCCACGTGGGAACCCGACTCCGAACCCTGCGAATTTTTCAAACGGCCAAAAAGTTTATGATCCTGAGCGCCGTTCATGATCCCTCTAAAAACGCCTTGCATCTCCGTGCTCAGCGAGGTGGTTAATTTTTGCACGTCTTCGCCCATGCCGGCGGCAATCAAAGCCTCTGCAATCACCAGCACTTTCTTCAGCATCTCAACGTGTTTTTGCCCCAGCATACGCCCCTGTTCGGCATTGATGTATCGCATCAGAATCATAAACTGCGCATCCATTTCATCTACCGTCAACGCGTATTTTTTCTCATGCTGAAACGCCTTTTTATCAGCACGTAAATCATTCAAATGCGTAAAATGCATATCTTGTGTACCAATATAAACGATCAGCGGCACGCCCTCATTGCGTTCAAGCCCGTCGTCGGCTCCTATTTTCAAATCAACTTTCATAGCCTCAACCACGGCATCCTCGTCCATTTGGTTTTTATCGACGCCGCGCGCGTCGATACCAAAGGCGGCATAAACGGCAATCTGATTGCGATAGAGATCATTCATCACAAAGTCCGCGTTGACGACCATGTGGATGACCGGCTTACCGCCAAGCGCCTTAATGGCACTGCGAATCGCCATGATCGAGGTTTTACCTTGTGCGGTCTGAATCTGAACACTCACCCCATGCACCAAAAGAGCCCCGCTCAATATTTGCACCCCGCGATACATGAAGCCTTGGGGGTTGTGCAGCATTTGGGCGGTATTGATGCCGACAATCATCTTAAGCACGGTCTGGCCCGAGAGATCATCCTTGCGCAGCTCCAAACGCTCCTCTTTGGCAAAGGCCTGCATTTCAGCGGCATGCGCAAAGCCGAAGCTCTCACTGTTCCGAAGGGCTTCATTAAATGACTCAAAGGCTTTGAAAGCCCCATTCGCATCCTTACTAAGCAAGCTTTTATTCTCTTTATCTGATGAATCCTGAAGTTGTGCATAGGCAGTTTTTACAACCTTCGATACATAACCAGTAATTTCCGTCAACGCTTTAGTTTTGTTTGATTTCATTTCAGCAGTGAGGGCGGCCGCATCAAAATTATAATGTTCAGCCGCAGCGGCTTTCAAACTCTCCAACTCAGCCGTTACCACTTCTGTCGTTTTCCCACTTTGCTTTACAATTTGAGCCACTTCATCTGCACCCATGGCAAAAAGCAAAGCAATATTTTGGGTTGTGGACAGGATATAAGTGCCGATCTTGGCGATTTTAGCATGAGCGCGGGCCGCAGCGTCTTTGTCCTTAACTTTTATTTTGTCGGAGCGTACCCCCTGTTCGAGTTTCTGCAAAAATTCAGCACCACCCTCTTTGGAAAGCATTTTTGCAAGGATATCCGTCGTAATTGTTATGACTTTTCCGACAAGTTGCCCGTTTTGATCAAGATCGAAAAATTCCGCGTCGAACCCAAGGCTAACGTTACCCTCAAGCGCGGCAAACATAGCCTTGCTCGCAAGCGAACCGTTGGCCCACGCAAAGCTCCGCAATGACTTGGCTTTGCGGATAAAGCTTTTATCTGTCTCGTTCACAGAAGCGTCAGCCAAAAAGGCTTCCCCCAAATCAGCGGACTGACCCGCCCCAGGCGCACTTTGTTTAACCCGTCGCGTTTCGTTTTGGATAAAAAGCGCAAGCTGACTCAGTTTTTCGTACTCAAAAGAACCTTTGACCTGGGTCGCCATCAACTCTTTGATGTAATCACTCAGGCCATTTTGTTTTTCAGTTCCAGCCAGCAAGGTTTTATAAACACCAGCGGCCTCATTCAAAGCCCGTTGAGCCGTTTCCAAAGCAGCTTTTGCGGTCTTGACGGCATCGCTCTTATTGGCATCAACTTGGTTGTTATTAAAACGCACCATGATGATGTGATACTGCTGCTGGGCCTCATTCTTGGCCTTGAGTTTAGCCTGAAAATCTGCGCGAGCCGTCATGAAATCAGCATGGGTAATGGTGGCCTGGTGCGTTATGCCATCCACTGAATCTTCATCTTGTTTGTTTTGCATTTCCGCTTGAATTGCCGCCGTTGCCTCAATGGCTTCTGCCAAGTAGCTTTTCACAGGCAACGCTGATTCGCCTTCTTTAACCCCGGTCATCACGATTGACCCGTCACTGATATTGAACTCAATCGTGAACGGTTCAGAAACATCCTGATCTGCCAGTGCATCCGTCAGCCCGAGACCGCGGACAACTAAACGAACCCGATCTTCTGATTTACCTTCAGCAGATGGTACCGTTTCAACGAACAGATTTTGTTCCAATTTCACCCGGCTTTCCTTACGCTGCTCATCCTGGGCGGTGTTTGTGAGACGATAGGATCCGTCCTCCGATTTTTCAAAAGCCAGGTCCAGGCCTGAGGCCGTAACGCCTTCATCAATGTCCTCCCACCCATACTTAATTTGGGGCGTTAGCTTGCCCTCCTTTTCTACTACAACGACTTCAAATGTACGGCCATTGCCATGGTGGTCATACAACACGACCTTAGCCGTCTCCGTATCAGTTTTTTGGCGGTAGGCAAAGAAAACGGTATTACCACTGAGATCCGTTGTTTTCCCAACTGTAAAACCCGCATTTTTTTCGGTAATCAGCCGCACCATGGAGGCTTCTGCGGCGGCGCTGCCTTCTAGCTCCTCAAGCCCTTTACCAAAAGCAGCCAGCTGTTCAGTAGTAATAAGACCCGCCGCTTGTATAAGACTTTCACCAAAGCCCTCGATCGACCTGCGCGTTGTCAATATACGGGTGAGG
>CAYMUZ010000221.1:0-4899 GCA_964393875.1 uncultured bacterium
TTTATCCCCGCCTTGACATGCTCCGCCAATGTTTCTCGCGCCTCCCCTCTCTCGGAGGTCGGGGCTGGTGGGCCGGCTAATAGTTCTAGAATTTCTTTTTCGGGAAATTCCTTTTCCCAGGTGCGGACAAAAATTTCCCTGTCTTTAAACACAATCACATCCATGCCCGGATTTTCATCTTTACCGTATCTGAGGCTCTCAGGCACCCATCCCTGCAACGGCAAAAACTCGATGGGCACCACTGCCAGGTCAAAAGGAAAGGGTTCTCCTTTGTCGGCTGTATAAGTTTCCATGCCCTGCCGTGCCGCCTCCAACACGACATTCGGGTGCCAACCTTTTTCCGGGTGAGATAAATTCGCAGGTATCCACAGCATGACCCGTATTTCGGGGTTAGCCGCGATTTTTTTCAGCTGCTCGATTAAATCCTCCGTGATGTAAGGGGTGACCACGACAACGGTGGTTTCTTCTAGCAGCCCTTCAAGGTCCTGGGGCTCTTGCCCTGAATTTGTGAAGATCAGATCGTCAATGAAGGTTTGTCCCATGTATTTCTGATCTACTTTTTTTCCACCGTGAAAATTGGAGACGATGTTGTAGCGTATTTGTTTGTTACCGGGCGCGGCCATAAAGGGGTATTGCGGCGTTTGGGATTTTTCAGACGGCAAGCTGGTCCCGAGCTCCGGGAGGGACAAAGCCTGCTTCGGTTCAGCAGTGACCTTGTCTTGAGATACAACAGTTCTTAGAACCGGTTTTGGTCTGGACTGAGCTGCAAAATCCTGGAGCCATGTCTCTGTTTTTTGCACAAGCGCAGGCCCCCAAATTGCTGTCAGCCAAGTCGCAATGACCGCGCTCCCAGCCAGCGCCACAAAAGTTTGTTTCCACGAAGACCGCGTTCTCTCTTTAACAGGTTGAAAAACCGGCTCGGAAATTTTTGGCGCGACGAGTACTGTCTCTTCCTCGGCTGGCGTGTCCAGCGTTGGTTTTTCCTGCTGTAATCCCAACACCAGCGACCGTCTTGTGCGATCTGATCGTGCCTCTACTCTCTCGGAGCGGAACGAAGCGGGACGGCCTTCTTTTGGGCGGGCCTCAGAGCGTTCCTGCTCTTCTTGCATCCGCGCCATGATGCCGCGCATCGTAATGGGGTCAATGTCGACAACTCGATAACCCTGGGGCGCATTTGCATCAGGGACCGCTTTAAAATTCTCAAAATCTTCAACATCGCGGGTAAGGCCGCCGCGGCGGTCTGCAACGCCGCCGGTCAAACGGTCGATTTCCTTTAAAAGGTCAAAAGCACGCGTTCGCAATGAAATAGCTGCAGGATTTCTGAGAACCCCGCTGTCCTGCGGATCCGGGTCTAAATGCTCAATCAATTTCATCAACTCTTCCCCTGCAATAAACGGCATGCGTATGCCAAGAGAATCTTTGGGCAAAAATCGGCTAAAAACTTCAACCGGTTCCATCGATACGACATCGAGGCCGGCCTCATGAAGCTTTTCAACTTCGGCAAGCAGCCGTTCTATATGTGCTCTTGTGACATTCGGAAGTGTGAATATTTTGATGAGGTCTTGGCCGTCCGCACTTTGATAAATAAACGATTGGCTTCCTCTCACATTGAAAAGCGCGTATTTTTCAACGCCCTGCGGGCCTTGGACTGAAATGGCCGGATAGAGCCGGCCGTTCCGAATGACAAGCGGCGCATCAGCGCCTTCCGTCAAAAGCTTCTTCAAGGTCACAACGAATTCAGGATAGATGACCGCATCGGTCTGCGGATCGATTTTGAAAATCTTGCCGATCTCATAAACAAACGTGTAAAGGTCCAGTTTTGCAAGTCCCCGCACAAATTCGACATTATTGCGCGCAAGATAGCTTTCATAATGTTTATCCGCAGGATTGCGCCACCAATAAGGCTTAAAGAAACCGACCACTCTATTGACAATGTTCCACCAGAAGCGATACCAAGAGCCTGCAGGACGTTTAATCATCAAGGGGTCTATCTGCGGAATCTTCTTAAGCATTTCGTCAGAAAGGATCTGCGGATCCGAAAAGACCCGCTGAATCTGCTCATAAAGCTCGGCGGTAAATCGGGTCGTCCATCCGTCGCTGTCATAGAGCATCTTGACAAATTCACGCGCCTCAGCTGCCCGGGGAATCTTTCTTTGCATTTGAATATTCCATCCGTAATTTTCAGCGCCTGTTGATCCGTAGACGCTTATGTAATCCTTGCGATAATCATGGATGGGTTTCTCTAAAAGCTGAAGAACTTCCATTTGCGCAGGCTCCGGGCTTACAAATCCAAAATTTTCTAAACCCTGGAGATAGGTCGAGACTTCCGTATTCAAATGAAATGCGCCTAGCCCCGACGATGTGACGTAATTGTCTGCGTAATAATCATCCGTTGCGAGAAAACCGCCCTCTTTCAAATAAGCGGCAATTTCTGGCAGAAATTGGTTGTAATGAGCGGCGATGCCAAACCCCGCCCGCTGATAATAAATATCAATGCTGCCTTTCAAGGATCGAAGCTGTTCTGGGTATTTGAAGGGTTCGGTAATATCGGCGTTGATGTAGACAATCGAGCGGCGCTTCGGTTCGGCACCCGGATAATTCCAATCAAAATCAATCTGTACAGCTTGTTCGGTTTTTTCTCCGGTAGCGGTGATGACGATACTTTTCGGATCAACCCCCATGGCCTTCAACTCCATTAAAAAGCGCCGTTCGATATCTCCCGCCTGATCACTACCGCCGCCATGCCCCATCCAAAACTTAAAATTTCTTGCTGCCGTCGCCGGGCTGGTATCATTTTTAATGCCCCAGCGGACCAAATTGTCCCATTCGGTGTCTAAAAGACGCTGCATTTTCCCCGCATCAATGGGCGTACTCTCAGCAAAATAAGCTTTTTTCGCATTGGTGGATAAAAGCAAATTTGAAACGTCCGCTCCGGGGCCTCCGTATAACACGGTCTTGTCTTCATCATTCGGGTTAAGAATCTTTTTAATTTCCATGTCATGCCAAACATACAAAGGATGCAGCAACTGGTTTTGAACGGGCCGGACATCCAGATTTAATTCTTCTGCGATCTGCGTAAAGCGGTCAAAATCGAATGCATTCGCCGCAAGTTCCTGAATAAGAGCGTCACGATTCGCCGCGGCCCGCGACTCGGAATGTTCCCCAGCGGGAACGGATGCGGCGTAGAGGCCGATGGGGAATTTCCCTGCCGAAGCCTCCCGTGTGACGGTCCACCCTTTTTGGCGGATTTTCGCCAACCCGCTGTCTCGCCCCGCCCAACCCGCGCTTAGCGCACGCGACTGGATCATGTCATTCATCGGGTTTGGATTTTTTGTATCCCAAACATAAATTTTTTCCACCCGGCCGGTGCCGCCCTCAAGCTGCACAAAAAGATAAACGGGCAGGCTCAGATCCATTTGATTACCGTGATAAATCCCATTTTTGACAAGTTCTTGAATGACATAACTGAGATCGGGATGATTCTCCTCCAGCCCGCGCTTGATGCCTTTGGCTAAAGTTTCAATGGCACTCAAAATTGTCCTGTAAGAGTCTTTCGAATTCCCGCGATAAGCCCTTAAGTCGCCTGAAAAATCCAGTTCAAACACCTTTCCCGCCCCGACAGATGCCCTGGTGATATGCGCCACCTCCGCGGAATCTTTAAAAATATCTTGCGGAGTCAAACGTTCAAATATCAGGTTTGGATTTGAGATAGAGTCACGGATCGCGGCCCGTATTCTCTCTTGTTGGGGCAACTGTCTTGCCTCACCCCTCTTGGAAATCGTGTTTGGGTGTCTGTCACCGCTTTGCAAAATTGCGCCGCCCCCCACTTGTAAAAAGGTTCTTCGGAGTAACCCCCGCGCAGATTTAATCGTCCGCGATTCTGAGCGAGATTTGCGGGTCAACCCCATCGAGTCCACCTTAACGTCGAGAGCAGAGTCGTTAAGGGCTTCTGTCAATACCTTGCCTTCCGGATTTTTCTCGATTACTAAATACGAAGAAGAGCTGAATGTTTTTGCGTGCGTTTTAGCACTTTCCCGTCCGAATTCAATGAGTACTTGTCTGAAATAGTCCTCACCAAATTTATAACCACCCCCACGCATTCGATTCATTTTTTCTCTTTCTGTTAAAAGTTTTTTCCACAATGAGGAAAGATCAAATGCAACGGTTTGATCGCCTTCCGACACCGTAAAAACCTGCTCGTCCGTGACACTAAGGTTACCGTAGCTATGAGTATCCCAAAAAATTTTACTAAGGGGACTGTAAAAAGTCGCGGCAAGCAATGTCACTTTAATCGTTCCTTTGCGATGAGACCGAAGCGCTATTTCTAGCGTTTTAAAGTCTGATAGTTTCGAATCCCCCCCTCCATACGCGGTACCGTTTTTATTACTTAAGTAGCTCAACAGATAAGCAAATCGCGGATCATCCGGCCGGTCTTTTTCATTCGCATCGTCTTTTACCTCGAAATCCCTGTCATACCAAATCTTGTCCTTTTCATAATAATTCAGCGGGTTGAACCAGAGAGATACAAATTCCGGCCGCGCCTTCTTTGCGGCTTGAGTCCTTCCCTCTTCACCCTGGATCATCGCCTCATTGTTCTCATCGTTCTCACCAGGGTCTGTGACCGTATGCCGCAGAATGTCATAGAAATTTCTCACAGTGGTCTCAGGGCCAAGACGTAATTCTTCTTGTTTGGCAGCGCGCCTTGAATCAATTGTTTTTTCGATAACACGCTCGCCTAAAAAAATGACCGAAAATACGAGGGCAAGAAGTAAGAATGTGCTTGCAAATTGAGGCTGATCTGGTTCTTTGCTTTTTTCTGTGGGATTACCCGTTCTTGGCGTGTCCTCCTTCCGGAGATTGGGCGATCCCGCTTGAGACGACCCGGGGCTCTCCGTTTTT
>CAYMUZ010000222.1:0-10105 GCA_964393875.1 uncultured bacterium
CCGGTTTTTTTCCGCCAGCGCTGCGTTCGGCAGGCGTTTCAATGCCGTGATCTACGGCATTGCGCAAAATGTGAATCAACGGCCCTTTAATCGCACTCAAAACTTTTTTGTCCAGTTCGGTCTGCTCCCCTTCCATTAAAAACTCCACCTGCTTATTTTGAGCGCGTGCAATGTCACGCACCAGGCGCGGGAACCCTTCGAAAATGGTGGCGCACGGCAGCATACGGATTTCCTTGATCTTGTGCTGCAGTTCGTCAATAACCGGATTCAGGTGAAACGTTTCCGCCTGCACGTCCGAAGAAATCTTCGTCCAATCTTGGTGAAGTTGGTTAAATAAAGCCTGTGCATCATGCAGTTCTGCCAAAAGATGGGAGGCTTCCTGATTTTGCGGCGTGGCACGCAAAACAGTTCCATTGCGAACAATGAGCTCATCGGAGATATGGAGCGCATCTTTGGCGGTGCTCTCAAGATTTGAAATAATCTTCTGAAGTCGATTCGCCTGCTTGGAAACGCGCTTCAACGCCAGCAGTTTGTCTGCAGATTTCACCTTATTAATGACCATTTCTCCGATGAGACTGAGCACATGGTTGATACGGCTGAGAGGCACGCGTACATATTCTTCAGTGACCGGGACAGGCCCCGGCAAAGGGGGCGGCTCTTTCGCTGAAGACGATGGGCTGCCATTGGCTTTCTCAGCAGCAGATGCAAAAACAGCCTCTACCGGCTTTAAGGGAATGGGTGAGGGAGAAGAGCTCTCTTGTTTTTCAGAAGCCGGCACCACCCTCCATGCCCTTAATTTTTTGGAAACGGGCGCTGGATCCAGCTCGTGCTCATGACCACTCAGTGTTCTTTCAAGACCCTTTTGAATGAAATCGACCGCTGCAAAAAGAGCATCCGCTGCCTCTGGCGTAAAACTTTGCCCCTCGCGGATGACCGCAAAGATATCTTCCATTGCGTGCGCGATATCTTGAATTTTCTCGAACCCCATCATGCGGGAGGATCCCTTAAGCGTGTGTGCGGCACGCAGCAACTCATCGAGCAGAGGCTCATCCCGGGGTGTTTTTTCAAGACGAACCAACCCCGCGCTGAGGGCCTCGAGATACCCCTCCGCCTCGACCTTAAAAATGTCCAAAAATTGTGATTTATCAATACCCAAGTTTGAATTCTCCCAAGGTCTCTTTAAGCCGGCAGGCCTGTTCATCAAGCTGATGCGCCGCCATGGAAACTTGCATAGTCGCATCCACAAACTGTTTGCTAACCAAGTCAATGTTTTTGACGGCCAGCACCACCTGCTCGGCGGCGGTTTTTTGCTGATGTGTGGCCAGTGAGATTTCCTTGACCTGCTGCACAGCCTGTTGCACAACATCCACACCGCGGGAAACGTGTTTAAGCGATTCCTCGACGCCCATGATGGCCGCATTGGTTTCGGATTGGATTTCCGCGATCAAAGTGCGGATCTCCTGCGTCGACTCGGCGGACCGTTCCGAAAGCTGCCGCACTTCGTTCGCAACGACCGCAAACCCGCGTCCGGACTCTCCGGCGCGAGCAGCTTCAATGGCTGCGTTCAGCGCTAAAAGTTTGGTTTGCTCTGCGAGCTCCTCGATAATTTTGACGATGTTTCCGATCGATTGGCTCTTTTCGCCAAGGGCTAAAATTTTCCGGGCCGACTGCGAAACTTTGGTCTGGATGCTGGTCATGCCTTCGAGAGTCTTTTCGGCGGTTTGACGCACCGTTTGCGCGTTCTTTGCGATCTGATCCGCAGTGCTCGCCAGCTGCTGCGCCGTGCTAAGAGATTCTGCCACACCGGAAGACTGCTGAGCCGCGCCACTGGCCTGCTCCTGGGCCGCCGCCTTGATCTGGCCTGCCGTTGCCGCCACCTTCAGAGCAGTCTCTTGAACATTTTTCAGAATGACTCGCAATCCCCCAATCATCAAATTGAACGCGCCGGCCAAATCACCAATTTCGTCGTGACTACGCACCAGGATGGTAGAGGTTAAATCTCCCGAGGCATGCGCGATTTCATTGGCCCGGTCGACAAAAACCTTGAGCGGATGAGTCAGAGACCGGATCAACAGCAAACTGAGCAAAGTGGCGATCCCTATTCCAAACACGAGAATCACATATTGTAAAAAGTGGAGATCTCGGATCTGGCGCCGTGCCCAGGCCATGTCACTGGAGAGCAGAATTTTTTGTTCAGCGCCGATTGTTTCAAGAAGATCTTGAATCTCACCAGCGATGGGTCGCGCCTTTCCCGCCAGCCAGTAGCCAGCGCTGTCCCAATCCGGAGCATCGCGCAACTCCACAAGTTTACGCAAATTTTCTGCACTGCCAAGCAAATCTGAGACCATGTTTTTATGCGCAGATTCACTTTCAAAAGGAGCGGCGGATCTTCGCACCCTCTCCGCATTTTTTTCAATCGCCGCCGCCAACTCAAGCAGCTTCTCCCTCTCTATCTTACTGCCACTTTGCAAATAGCGCTCGGCCACCGCTAACGCTTTAGCCGCCGCCACCTGCGTTGTGGTTATCTCGATAAAACGGCTCTCCGGCCCGTTCGGCACATCCGTTTTAGTCAACTGTTCCGCCTGGCCGATCACCGCTTGAAGCACCGGCCAAATCGCTGTATCCAAAAGCTGACGAGAAGGAATATTCTCCGAACTGTGGGCCAATGCCTCGATCTTCTGTTGGTAATCCTTCAGCTGACCGAGCGCCTCAAGAAGATTCGTTAAGGCGGTCACCTGTTCAGTGCTCGCCCAACTGGAAGAAAGCTCTTTGACTTGCTGAGAGGCCGGTTCAATCTGCACAGACCACGCAGAGGCGCGCGCCTGCTTAAAACGCTCATCTCCAGAAATCATCCAACCGCGCAGGTCGGCCATCGACTGTTGGATACCGCTCATCATGACCAAAGACGCTTCGCGCGTGGGCACCCGCTTGTCAAAAACACGATCCGTCACCGTCTCAGCTTTGTGAACCTGCCGAATGGTTATGCCCACTGATACCAGTAGGATGCCGACAACGAGCGAGAAGCTGAGCATGAGTTTTGTGGCTAATTTCATTTTAGAACCTCGCTTTTGGTAAATCCCTTGGGAGAATCGCGCGGAGACTGATGTTGATCATAAAAGCTCTCACCCATAAAACCATTCTTAGAATTGCGCCTTTACTCGATTCAAAACACCCGGTTTCAAAACAGTAAAATAGAGAAACTGACTTACAAAACTAAGTATACACAATAGCTATATTATTTGCCAATGCTATTTATAGGATATAAGTGCTCTAAAAATAGCTACGAATTTATCTATAACTAGACTAAACACTTAGGACAGCTTTTTTGATTAATTTTAGGCTTTGTTTTACAAAATGATTATGACGCGTTATACTTCCTTTCAGATGACCCACTGTCAACACATGCAGGAGAGGGGGAACAAAGAATGCGTATAAAAATGTTTGGAAGTCTTTGTCTGGTTGTTTTAGCATGCTGCTTGCTGCCTGCAGCGGCTTATGCAACGAGCTTTAACAAAAAGCCCACCAGCGCTCCTGAGCCTCAGATGATTTCACTTCTGGGAATGTCAGCGGCGAGTCTCGTTGTTTATGGTTGGAAGCGGCGCGCGAAACGAAGCGCTGGAAATTAAAAAAAGCCGCGGCGGGAGGCATCGCTGAGAGATCCTTCCGCGGCCGAATGACTGAATGGAGTGTTCAAGTGACTGAGTGGGCTTGTTTTATTTTAAAACTCTGCGCTCCAACCCATCCATTGACCCAATTCCCATGAACACTCTCAAATCCATGGTGGGCATACACCTGCGAACGAGTCGCGGGTGGGCACCTCTCATGATTCTGCTTTTACTTCCGATCCTGCCACTTGCACCATGGTGGTGGCGGGAAGCTTTCAATGGGCGGGACTCCTGGCCCTATCTCATCGCCCCCCTGGTAAGCATCCTTTTTCTTTATACCCGCAGAGAACGAATTGGCCCGCCCACCCGAGAGGGGATCCCCCCATTCTTTGTGATAGGCGCCGGATTTGCTGCGGCCATCATGATGATTGGCTATTTCACCCGGATCTATTATCTGGCGGGCTCCGCTTATGCCGGCTTTCTTTTTTTTACCGTACGCATCTTCTGGCCGCCTGAACAGGCCAAACACACCAATTTCTGCATTCTTTTTCTCATTTTTGCACTTCCGTGGAGCGAGCTTGTAGATCAACTGCTCGGATTTCCCCTACGCATGTTCACCGCAAAGGCGGCCTACGCAGGTTTTTGCGCCTTTCATATCCCCGCCGTTCTCGAAGGAACTCTGGTTTCAACTCCGAATTTCAGCATGGATTTAATTCCGGCCTGCAGCGGCCTCACTTACACTTTTGCCCTCCTGTACACCTCTGTGATTTTGGCGGCGCTCTCACAGGTGCGGCGAATTGCACGCATTCTGGCAGTGATGGCAACCATCCCAGTTGCCTTTCTAGCCAATGTCCTGCGTGTGTTTTTTATCGGATTGGCCGGACACTTCGCCGGACGCGAGGTGGCAGAGAGAGTATTTCATGACTTTGGAGGATTTCTTTTTTTCGCACTTGCACTTATAATTCTCTTCTCGCTTCTCAACTTTTTATCGGTTATTTTCCGCCCTAAAGAAAGGCACTTGTGAAAGAAAAAAAGAATAACTCGCTAGGGCATCTTTTAATTCTCGGCGCAGGACTCGCAACCACGATTGTTCTCAACGCAAAAGCCCTCCAGTGGATCTGGCTCTCGTGGCAATCAAGCCCTCGCCTCGACGGACAGGGCCCCATCATCACGCTCTTAGGGGTCATCGCATGGATCAAAATGCGTCTCGTTAAAGAAAAAAAAGATCCTCGCTTCTGGACCACGGGGCTTGTCATCCTTGGTATTTCCCTACTGGGGGCGATCTTGGCCGAGCAGGTCGACATCAATCTTCTGCGGGCTTTTACGCTTTTGGGATCCATCATCGGGATCTACACTTTCGTTCTCGGCCCCAGAGCTCTCACGGATCTATGTCCGATCTGGATTCTTTTTATTTGTGCGATGCCCACCGTCCCTTATCTTTTCAACAAAGTCATGAACCCGATCTTTTCACAGGAAACCAATATTCTCTTTCAGTTTATTCTGAGGTATTTGATTCATACACTAGCCGACAAAGACCGAGCTGCCGCTTGGATCGAGTTGGTGCAAGACGGCACCGATGTCGGCAGCCCTATCTTCATCTTCGCTTTATCTACTTTTGCCGCCACTCTTTGCTGGGGACGATTTCGATTCTCGTTCCCCCTCATGAGTCTGTTTTGGATGTCGATTCCACTCGTCCGGTCCCTGGCAGTGATCATTCTATTGTTACCGAGTCAGGTTCGGGAAGCTTCCTCGTTCACTTCTAATCTCGTTGTTTTTTCAACCGCAACTATTTTCTTTACCGCCCTGGCTGGAGGCATCTCATGGCTGAAACATACAAGAACACACTGAAACTTTGGGTTTTTATGGCTCTGTTTGCCGTGACAGGGGCCTCCACTTTCGTGCTTTCGAAGCTGCCGATGCACGAAGATCCGCTGATCGACCTTTCGAAAGTCCCCCTGCAAATCGGCGATTGGCACGGAGAAGATCAGCCCTTAGATTTCACCGAAGCAAAGATTGCTGAAAAAAGCAGTTTTATCAAACGACGTTATATGCGGGGTACGGACGAAATCTGGGTCATCGGTGTTTCGGCTGCGGAAGACCGTCATAATGTCCATCACCCCCGCTATTGCTATACGGGCAGCGGCTGGAATGTGGTGCGCTCGCAGACAATCAACGGAAGTCATCACAGTGCCACTGAAGTCGTTCTTCAGAAAAAAGACGCCGGAAAAGCCTATTTTAATCTGGAGCGTTACTGGTTTACCGACGGAGAAAAATCGGAGGCCAGCTATTTTTTTCAACTCTGGAATACGTTTGAAGACAGGCTTCTACGCCGTCAAGCCACAAACTGGAGTGTCTTTCGCGTCATCTGGTTGAATTACGAGGAAGATTCACGTCCGCACGAGCTTCTGGACGAGTTTTCTGAACTTCTGATGAAGCAATATCGTGATGATTTTGAAAGCGGGAAATTATACAAACCCACTGAATCTAAGAACACTCCGTAGCCGCAGAGACACGCCGGCCATCCGGCCACAAAGCCTCGGCTTCAAGCCATAGTCCTTTTTGATTGGACTTCGCACGAAGTTTTAGCTGGTGTTCAAAGAGTGGTTCGATCTCCCGGCCTTCCCAAAGTAGGCGCGCACCGCCAGAATCCCATGGGGAGCTCAGAAACTCAACGGTCACATCTTCTCCGGAACAAAGCGCCCCTCGAACCGCTCGAATCTCTCCGTGCGGCACCGCTTCTTCCCCCTGTGCCCCCGAACCCTTCGCCATCAAATACGCCGCCACCGCCAACGAGCGCGCAAGACTAACGACCGTAAATTCAGTGGTCACGTTCGCCGCATCCGCCCACCGATCATAAAAGAAATAGGGGCTGCCACCGGTCTCGTCCGCCGGAAAACTTAACGCGTGCGGAATTCTCCGGTACTGAAACACCGAATCAAATCCGGCCTGCACACTTCCCAGAGGGAATCCCGCAGGCGGTTGAACTCGACGGTCGTTCTGGGCGTACTGATGGACAATTTCGCGCTGTCTTTTCCAGCCAAGTCCCGTGATAAAACTGACGTTGACGGGATTCGTACCCGCTTCATAGTTCAAATGCGCAAGAATGGTTTCCAGATTTTCAGGACGCGCAGCCAAAAGATCTGAACTGACCAGGTCAAAAACTTCACTCAACGGAAAATACCACCCCGCCGCTTGATACCGCTTATTCATTTCAGGAAAACCAAGCCCGTAGGCATTGCGCTGGCTGTCACGAACCCGCTCGCTTGCCAGTCGGTGAATTTCCACGCGACAGCTGCGTAAATGCGCAAAATCAAGCGCTTCTGTCGAAAGACGCCCGCCGCGATCGGCAAAGGCATAACTACGAATGGCCGCCCCATAAGACTCCGCCAGCCGCAGCCATTTCCATTTGAGCGTCGAGGGATCCTCCGGCCGAAACTGCTCCAACAGCTTTTCTTGAAAAATAGTCTGACCGGTCGCCAAATAAAGCTCTGTCAAAGCCCAGGCGATTTCATCGTCGTGCATAAACTCATCGCCATAGGCATTCACGCGTTGATAGGACCCGTTCATCCCGAAACGGGCTATCGCCGTCTGCACAAAGGCCCAGCCTTTTAACGCTTTTTCAAGATAAACCGCCGCCCGGTCTGGAAAAGCTTTACGAAAGGCCGGCGACGAAGCGGTCTGCGCCAGTGCTGCGACTGCGGCGGCCGTCGCGGCCGTAGTCTTGGGATACACAATCTGCGCATCGCCTTTATCCGGAAGCACCCCCAACTCATAGGGACGTGTCTCCGGGTACACCAGGGCAAAAAAACCTCCGTCCTCATCCTGCATCTTTGCTAAAAAATCAGCTTCCCACCGAGCAATGTCCAAAAGATCCCCCACGCCGTTACCGCTCTCAGGCAGTCCAAGATTATCTAGCTGTGAAACTCCTGGGAAATAGTCTGCGGCAAAAATCAGCGCATGAATGAGAAACGCACTGTTGATCGTGTACTTGCTGTAATCACCCGCATCATGATGCCCGCCCGAAACGTCTATGCTCCCGCGGCGAACGAAGGGATAAAGCGACGCCGCCAGATGATCGAGGGGCGGCGCCGTTCTGTTTTTATTTTCGGGGGCGCTTGCCGCATCTCCCGCCAAAACCTGCTGAACAACAACATCTTTGGGCGTGGGGATACGCGCTTGGGCCGTGTGGCAGGCTTTGTGCTCAAAACGCGAATACGGAAGCGTATTTTCAGCGCCACAGCGCTGATGATAAAAACCAAGAGCATAGGTTCGCGCAAACACGGCGGCAACTCCTTCCTGAATCCAAAATGGAAACGACTTCCCCAGCCCCGAAATGACCAGTTCGTATTCGCCCGACTCTTTGAACCCACTGAAGTCGGCTTCATAAACACCTTGATACGGGTGCGGATGAACGTGCCAGCCTTTCTCACGCCGGCGTTTGAGGGGGCCTGAGAAAACCACGCTGTCATCGGCTGCACGGACAATTTCAAAAGTTCCTGGGGTTTCCAGGGGAAGTTCGCCCAGGGTGCCGAGATAATAACCCGCGTAGGCTTTTTTCGAAAAAGTCGGCACATATCCTGTTTGGTTGACGTGCAACACCGGGCTCCATCTCTGGGAATCCATCTGCACGCTCAGAATTTCTCCGGGGTGACTGGGGCAATCGGCCGGAAGTTGAATTTTCACCCACTCCTCGGGAGACAAGGGGGTCTCTAGCTCGAGGGCGATGAAATTTCCAACGCGTAGGTCCCAATTCGCAGAATCTGCGAACAGAACGCGACGCCGAGCCCCGGATCGAACCACCGGCACGGCCTTTCCATGGACGCTCACACGCACCGCTTCAGGAGACGGCATCCACACAGGGGGGATATCCTGCCCAGGATTCCAGGCGTCCTTCACATCATCTGTAGCCACCTTTGTCACCAGCAAAAGCTCAATGATTCGTGGCGATAAGATGCGCAGCGAGACTGTTCCAACCGCAGGCACGGCAAACGGAGGGTCAAACGAAGCTTGAAAAGCCTCTTGATTCGCACTGAGCACCCCTGTGGCTTCTTCTGAAAACAAGGGGCTCGAATTCAGAATCAGAAAGAGACAAACGCATAAAACAACAGAATTTAAAGGACAAAAAAAGGGCTTCACCGCAGAAAACTGGCGATGAAACATTATACCGAGGGCTCTCCGGAAAGTTCGTCACTCGCAGGTGGAGGACAGGCAAGCGGCCGGCACATCAAAACCCTGCCCAGATAGGTGATCAGCAATTTCAAGTCGTGGTAAAACCCGGCATTCACCGAATAAAATACCTCGGCCGCATAGAGTTCATCAGCAGGGCAATTCCAGCCATGCTGAATCAGGGCCTCGGTAATCACCCCGGCCGCGGGCGCCTGCAAATAAAGGGTCCGCCAGTCGCTGGAACGTTGTCTAATTTCCTGCGGGGAACACGGGTCCACCCCCACAAAACGCATCTGTCGGCGCAGGACATGGAAAATGGCCGGAAGAAAATAAAAGAAAAAATGCGCACAATAGGTGAGACATGAAGTCGCGGAACTGTTCTGAGGCATCCATCGACGCCATTGAAATGTGGGCAGCCCCCCGTCGGGCGCAACCGGCCCCCCAAGCTTCACGACTTCTTTTCTCTCACTCGCCTTCCCAAAACGAACTTTGAGATAACCCGCGGTTAGAAGCATCACCGGCCAGAGAATCAAAAAGAGTATCCCCGCTCCAAGCACCGGCAGCCAACTTGCCAGCCAATCCGCATCGCGCGTGCCCGACATACTGCTGATGATAAAGTCATCTTCAACTTTCATTGCCGCCCCAAGGCGGATATTGATCAAGCGGTTCTTGTCAATCGCCACATCTTCAAGTTCGAGCCCTTCGCCCACGTAGCTTGCCGGAAAAATAATTGATCGGGTCAAACGGCTGTGGGCATCCAACATACTGTCACGCCCCACAACCACATAGGGGCCCACACTGGTCTTGGTTCCAATCTGACAATTTTCTCCGATATAGACGGGCGCCGTCAGCTTTGCGGAAGGATGCATACTGACATTGCGTGAAATCCACACACCGGGTTCAATTTCGCGGCCCGAAAAAAGCAAACCCTGAAATTTTTTATCGAGGATCTTGCGATGCGACTCAATGTAAACCTGAAACGACTCCATAAACAGGCACTCGAGCGGTGTTACTTTTACGCCATGGGCCTGGGCTTCTCCTTCTAACTGCCGGCCAAGCGAGTCGCGATCTAGCTCTGTTTTGATTTGGCCTAAAAAATCTTTGGAAAGCCAGGCCCACCCAGTCCAAACAGTGTCAGACTTTTCAGAGTAACTCGCCGGCACCTCGTAAAAAATCGGCAGCGTGTCTGGCACCCGAAAGGACCCCGTTTCGAATTGGGGTAAACGATCAGAGTGTCCGAACAAGACGGGGCCCTCACCCAGCCGCCCAGCCAATCGTGCCGCGCTACGATAAGACTCACCCGCCTGACGGGCCAAATGGTGTTCGAAACGAAC
>CAYMUZ010000223.1:0-17372 GCA_964393875.1 uncultured bacterium
AGGAACAAAAAGAACAAGGACATGGCCGCGGCGAGAAAAAAGTGCAGAGCTCCTTGAGTCAAGAAGGGTAAAACGGATCGGGCCAGGGGCGCCAGAAGGGTGTACCAAAGGAAAGGGTGATTATCATCATTATGCAGGAAGATGGCGATGAATTGTTTAAACCCCGCATCGCGTGCGATCAGCCATGGCTGGCATTCGTCGCTCCAAGGTTCATGGCGATAACTGGTTATCGCCATGACGGTGAGATAAATGGAAAAGACAAAAAAGTCAACATGCCGTAGTGAAAATAAGGAGGTTTTTGGATTCTGAGATCGAGTAGGCGCTTGCATAGGGAAGATTGTATCCAGACTCGCGATTGAGAGCAAGTCGTGTACGGTGTTTTCAACTCAAAACGCGGCATGACGATTCCCCGGAGCCGGAGAATCGCTTGAAAGAGGGGCCCTCTTTCCTTTATGATACCCAATCACAACCCTATGATTATTGGACTTACCGGAAAAAACGGAGCAGGTAAAGGCGAAGTCGCGAAGTTTCTCAAGGAGCGCGGCTTTCAGTCTTTTTCTCTTTCAGATGTTCTGCGTGAAGAGGCCGCGCGTGAAGGCGTGCCGTCAACGCGTGATCGTTTGGTCGAGTTAGGCAACCGTTTACGCGCCCAACTTGGCGCGGGCGCGCTGGCCGAGAAGATTTTTAGCCGGCTTGACCCCGAAAAACATTACGTGATTGATTCCGTTCGCCATCCGTCTGAAGTGGAGGTATTTCGCCGTCGCACCGATTTTATTTTGGCATGCGTCAGCGCGCCGCAACGACTGCGGTTTGAACGGATGCGCTTGCGTAAGCGCGAGGGTGACCCCGAAACTTTCGAAGCGTTTCAATCGCTGGAGGAACGCGAAGCGGGCAGTGTGGCCACGAGTGATCAGCAGCTGGACCGCGCAATTTCTTCAGCCGATGTGATGCTTGAAAATACCGGCCCGCTGAAAGTGCTGCATGACAAAGTGAAAGAAGTCATGCTGGAGTTTTCCAAAAAACATTCAAGACCCGATTGGGACCCCTATTTCATGGGCATCGCCAAGGTCGTTGCCTTGCGTTCCAATTGCCTGAAGCGTAAAGTGGCGGCCGTGCTTGTCAAAGACAAGCGTATTATTTCAACCGGCTATAACGGCACGCCGCGCGGCGTGCCCAACTGCAGTGAAGGGGGTTGTCCCCGTTGCAGCAGCGTGGAGGTCTCAGGCAAATCACTGGATGAATGTTTGTGTTCTCATGCCGAGGAGAATTCAATTGTGCAGGCGGCTTATCACGGCGTCAGTATTAAAGACTCAGTGCTTTACACCACTTATTCCCCCTGCCTGACATGCACCAAAATGATCATCAATGCGGGGATTCGCGAGGTCGTTTTTAATATAGAGTACCCCTTGGGAGAAGTCTCCCTCAGGCTGCTTGAGCAAGCCAGCGTGTTGATTCGCAAGCTAGACGTTTGAAGGTGGTTTTTTTTAAAGCCCCATTTTGTATGGGGTTAGACAAGATAAACGTGCAAGAACCCCGTGCGGATCCACGATTCCCACATACTCCACTGATCTCGCGAATTTGCCGCAAGCGCTCCGAGTTCCGGCCGCCAGTAGAAAAGATTTTCAGACTTACGCCCATCCGACCACTTATCGGCAAAACCCTGCTGGGGCCGGCCCGACTCGTCGTAGATAAGCACCGCGTGATAATCGATTTTCTGCTCGCCGGTATCCTTTGACGGTTTGTATTTTGTCCACGACATGGCGTGGACTTTTTCAATGCCGTCCTTGTCTGTTTCGTAAAAATAACGCAGAACCTCGCGCATTTCCGGAAGTGCGGGTGCAGGTGCCGCATCCGCCCCTCGATTGAAATGGTAGACAATGTCATAAATTTCAGAATCCTTATGCCCGTCTTTGCTTACAAGCGTTTGCAGAATTTCACGGCTGGCGTTTAAATCATCTTCGGGGTCTTTTTCTGTGAGGACCGTGTGAATTTTTGTGACGTCTCCGCTGGCTTCAACGCGGCGCTTTTGCGTTGAGACAAACCCGTTGGAGTAATCCCATTCGCACTCACTGTCGCCCGCGCTGATGCCGTGGGTGCATCTTTCATAGGTCAGCACCATAGGGGAAGACTCTGCTCCTGAGTGCCGCGGCATTTGCGGATGGGTGGTTGCCTGCTGAATACGGTCTTCCACACCCGTCATAAAATGAATCGTGATTTTATTTTCGCTGCCCACGGGTTTTTCCAGGGGGGCACTCTGACCGAGGAATGAAAGCGTATCTTGTGTCAAATCGCCGGGTGCAGTGGCAGCTTCTTTTTGAACGCGCGCCTGCGCGGCTTCGGGAGAAGTTTCCCCTTGGCGAAATATTTGAGACTCATTGCCAGGTTGATCAACTGGATCTGCCTGAGCTGCGGGCGTCGTGACGAGTGTATAGAAAAAAAATAGCGATGTGCTCATCAATGCACGCAGCAGCATGCGTTTGTCGTATTGGCCCTGGCCAGTATCTCCAATCAATCTTTTCATAGCGTTGTCCTCCCTAGTTTTGCTCTTTTAAGAAGAGTAGCACATATCTAAAAGAAATAAAAACTATCTACATAATATTTTACAGCATTAAATAGCTATAAACATAGTAAAAACAATCAATAAATATCAATTATAACATTTGTAGGCAGTATGCACTCTGTGCTACATTGCCGATATTCTGAGAGCGGTTTCACAGATTTCGCAGGGAACCGGCATGAGTGTTCCCTTACATAGAGGTGATCATGACGCGCCGCCGCTGGTTCATCCCCATGCTCGCCAGTCTTGCTTTTACGGTTGCATTTTTACCTGTCCTTCACGCTGACGAAATTAAAGATGAGAGCCAGGCGGCTCAGCGCGAAAAAAGGGCCGGAGATGTTTCTGCAGAGGCGGCCCGTAAGGCACTTGAAAATCGGGTGCTCGAAGGTTTCAAGAAGGTCACGTTCGAGGACATCCTCAAAGATCCCGACAGCATTGATCTGAACTTTCGCTACGCCAAGGTACAGGTGCAGGAAAACGACATCCTCGGCGCTGCCGGCACGCTTGAGCGCATTTTAATGATCCGGCCCGATCTCGCGCAGATCCGTCTTTTTTACGCCATTGTCCTTTTCAGACTCGACAACCTGACAGAAGCCGAACGCGAACTCAATACACTCAAGACACTGAAAATGCCCGACACCTTGCGCGAAGAGGTGAATCTCTATGTGAAGAATATTCGCCAGCGCCGCCAGCGCACACGGCTGAGTTTGCGCGACAGTACGGGGTTTCAAATCGATACGAACCGCAATGCGGCGCCTTCTTCCAAAAGGCGGTTGGCGGCGGAAGTTCCCGCAGGTTCGGAGGGCAGTGACCGGCGGCGAGGCGATAACAGTTTTCTCAACATTCTCAGCGTGGATTTGGTCCACGACCTTGGTTTTCAGGCGGGACACGAAATCAATGCCTCTTTCACGCATTTTTTGCAAGAGCAGGGGCGGGTTGACAGTCTTGATTTGCAATCATTTCAATACGGCGTGGGCGGAACCTATAAGAGTCAGTGGTTTCATCTTTCCCCATCGTTTTATGCCAGCAATGTTTTTTTGTCGGACGAGTCTTTTCTGAGAACCCAGGGAGGTCTATTTGAAGTGACGCGTGAATTTAAACGCCGTTTTGACGTTTTTTCGAATTGTAAAATCGAACGGCAAGATTTCAGCGGAATCAGTGAAAATACCACTGCGCACCAGCGCAGCGGCACGTACGGTGAGCTCGAGTTGGGTGGGGGGATCAAGCTGACACCAAGCATGCGCTGGTCTAACAGTTTCGTGTATGGAGACAAGCACGCCAAAGAAGAGCTCAACGCGTACAATCGCTTTGCCGTGAAAGGAACCCATACGTGGCTTTTGGGCCGTGGACAGTTTCTCTTAAATTCGATCGAGCTTGGAATTGACAAGTACGATGAAGTGGACACTTCTGTCGCGGGCCGCATTCGTCGAGACAAGACAATGCGCTATCGCGCGACCTATGGGTTACCGCTGGAACTACTTCTATTAAACAAAACGCTGCCGCGTCCTCTCCGGGATATTACGCTGACCTTTTCCTATGAATACTACCGCGACCTGTCTTCCATCACCAACTACAGCTACACCAATCATAAATACCAGGGCCTGATCACCAAGAAAGTGGATTTTTAAGAATTAGAGTTGTTAAACGGCAATAAGAAGTCGGTTGAAAGATTTGATTTTTCCATGCCGATTTGCCTAAAAGCTCCTTTGCCCGCTATACTTGCATTAACATCATCCATGAAGCATGAGACATTATTTTTAACCATGAGAAAATTTTTCATAGCATTATTGATTTATGTATTTAGCGCCAGTCAAACTGTCGCGGCGCAAATGCCCATGTCTGCGCAGGCTGTGCTGGCTTTTCCGGCAGGGCTGGTCGGTATCACGGCGGCGGTGAAGGGAGCCGTGACTTTATCTCGCGATGCTGCTGTTGGCCGCGTGGTTGGCAGTGGCGAGAAGATTTTTCTTAACGACTACGTCACAACGGATGCTGCCGGGCATTTGCAAATTCTTCTTCTCGATCAAACCGTTTTTACGCTTGGCCCCAACAGCTCCATGAAAATCGATACATTCGTTTACGATCCGGCAACCCATGACGGCCAGATTGAGGCGACGATTGCCAAGGGAGTCTTTCGTTTTATCACAGGAAATATTGCGCATAAAAAACCCGAAAATATGGCCGTTCACCTTCCCGTTGGAACCATTGGGGTGCGCGGCACAATTGTGACCGGAGAAGTTTCCGGCGGCCATTCGCTTGTGGTCTTGCTTGGGCCGGGCGATCAAACGGATACTGGCCATCGCATTGGCAGTTTTGTATTGAGTAGCGACGTCAATGGAACCACGCATGAAACTCGTGTTACCCACAGCGAATTTGGCGCTGAAATTGCGGGGCTCAACGAACCCCCGAGCGGCGCCTTTCGTGTGCCCGATAGTAAGCTGGGCGCCATCACGGGCGCGCTTGACTCGCAGACAGGATCAGGAAATGCACCGGCCAGAGACGATAGCGCCGGCCGATCCGGCAGTGGGGCCCATCAGGATAATTCAAAACAGGGCGGAAACCCTCCTGGCGGCGGAGACAGCGGTGGCGGTGGGGAAGGCCGCAGCGGATCTGATTTTAGCGGGCAATCGCGGATGGGGGGTCTTGGCTCTTTGGGCAATACGGCCTCGATTGCCAATCTCGGTGGAAGGCTTGGCTTTGAGGCGGCCCGGTCTTCGCAGGCGGCCGGTGACAAGACGGCTCGAAATAATGCGGGCAATTCCGGTACCAATGGAACCATTCAAGATGGCCTGACAACCCTCACACAACTGCGCAGTCTAACGCAGGCCGCCAATACCCCCTCGCCCGGTGTTTTTCACTACCATGCGGCGGGGCTTGGGTTCGCTAGCGATTTGTCGGGGAGCACGTATGATTTTCAAACCGATATTGATTTTGGGAATGCTCTGTTCGGTGGAGGCCATTCAAAGTTAACTGTGAGTCTAAACGAGGGCAGTGCTATTGCGCATGGGGCAGTAACTCTTGTTTTGGATTATGCTATTCCCGTGGTTGATTTTTCCGCCCCAAGCACGGATCCCCATCTGGGCAGCGTTTTTGCGACATTCCAATTTTTAGGTTTAAGATCATCGCCGGATTCAAATATCAAGGCGGATCTGACGATTTCTGTTGAGAATAAAGGCGGGATCATTGCAAAAGTTGCGGATAGTACGCTTACGTTGACTCAGGACGTGTACATGGCGACCAATAGTATGTCCGGCGCGGGTGAAGCGGCTGTGCGTGATTCGGGCGTAAGCTAGACGGAGATTCCATGGTATCGATACAAGCAACCAGTACGAGGGTAATGCCCATGAAACTGCTTTTGATCGAAGATAATCCCGTCGAACAGAAATTACTGCGCGGTGTTTTTAATGCCGGAGTCTCTAAAAATGAGAACACGGTGACGTCTGCCGAAAGTCTGGCGGAGGCCTTGAAGTTTGGGCGTGGGCAAACGGCTTTCGATCTTTTACTTCTGGATTTGCATCTTCCGGATAGCGAGGGGCTTTCCACCTTCGAGCGGATTCATGAGGCTTTTCCAGATGCGGCCATCGTGGTTTTGACGGGCACAGATGATGAGAAGATCGCTGTCGAAGCGCTGCGGCAGGGCGCGCAAGATTATTGGGTCAAGGGGAGTCTTGAACTCAAACTACTGACCCGCGTCTGCCGTTACGCGATTGAGCGCAAGCGTATCGGCAATGAACTTCAGGATGCCAACAAAAAGTTACTTCAGCATGAACAAGTTTTGCTTGAAACCATGACCTCGTTAAAAAAATCTAACGAGGATCTGCGGGCGACACGGCTTCAGCTGATGCAAGCGGCAAAGCTAGAAGTGGTCGGGCGTCTTTCCGCCGGCATTGCGCACGAGGTCAAAAATCCTTTGGCCATGATCCGAATGGGAGTCGATTATTTCTTGAAGGAACTTCCTAAGTGTGAAAAAACCGGACATTTTATGCTCGACTCCATGATCGAAGCCATTAATCGCGCTGACAATGTGATCAAGGAAATGCTCGATTTTTCAAGCCAGCAGGAACTCAAAATTCAGGCCGAAAGTATTTATGCGGTGATTGATCGATCTTTGTTTTTTGTGAAACATGAGTTCGACCGGCGTCAGACGCGGATGGAACCGCACTTTCAAAAGGACATTCCTCCGGCGCTCATCGATAAAACTCGTATGGAACAGGTCGTGATCAACCTGCTGACCAATGCGCTTCAAGCACAGCAGTCCGGAGGCGTCATTACATTGCGTACGACCTACGGGCCGCTTCAGACTGGCGAAATGCCGGTGGGGAGCCGGCGCGGAGATCCTTTTCAGGCGGGGGATACCGTCATCCGGGTGGATATTGAAGATGAAGGCTGCGGTATACCGCCGGAAGTTCTCAGTAAAATTTTTGATCCATTTTTTACGACTAAACGGGCCGAGGGAGGCACCGGGCTTGGTCTTTCAGTCGTCAAGAACATTGTTGAAATGCACGGTGGTTTTTTATACATCGCTAACCGTCCGTCAGGCCGCGGAGTACGTGCCACGGTGCTTTTAAAGCCGGCCGGAGGGGGCGCTTGACATGACGGATCTGTCTGAAAGTAAGGTTTTGCGGCATGCGGAAAAACACGATGACATTTCTATTTCGACGAAACCGGTAAGCAGTCTTAAACGGCTTGAATGGATCCGTGCTAAAATGACTCAATGCGGAGGTATTCATTAGACCATGAAAAAACATATTCTGATCATCGATGATGAAACAAACTACGGATTAATGCTCAAAATTAATCTTGAGCAGACGGGTGATTTTGAAGTGCATACGGCGCAGTCTGCGTTGGAAGGCTATGAGAAAATTCGCAAGAATAACTACAGTTTGATTTTTTTGGATATCCTCATGCCGAAAATCGAAGGCAATGTGGCGCTGGTTGAAATCAAAAAGTTGTGCGCTACGCCGGTGGTGATCATGTCGGCTTATCTGCCGCCGCAGCAGAAGCAGGCCATTTTGAATGCGGGTGCGAAAGAGTGTCTCGAAAAACCCGTGCCGCTTGAACGACTTCTAAAGACCCTCCGCGACATCGCCCAGTAAGAAAGTGCTATTTGAATTCAGCGGTGAAGACGCCGTCCCAATCCATGGGGGGCGTTTCTTTTTGAAAGAGTTGAATGCGTTTGCGGTAAAGCAGGAGTAGTTTTGAAAGCCCGTCCCTGCCTGCGATTTTTTGTTCAAAATCCTCAAGATTTTTCAAGGCGCTTTCCCAGCGGCGGGCCCGGTAATCCTGAAGCATCGATTCGTGCAGTCGTGCCAAGGATTGAAATTCAGGTGAACCCGCTTTTTTCTCATCGCCCATGACCGCATAGATGCGGGAGGGCATGCTTTTGCCTTTCACACGAATGAGATCCAACTCAAGAAAGGCAAACCCGCCCGCAGCCAGCGCTGTCTTTTCACCCGCAATGACCGGAACCCCATAGAGTTTACAAAGCCCTTCAAGTCTTGACGCCAAATTGACCTCATCGCCGAGTACCGTATAATCAAAGCGCTGATCAGAACCCATGTTTCCGACGGAGCAATCCCCGGTGTTGATCCCGATGCCCATGGCGATAGCCTTTTTGCTGCTCTCCTTATTCCATTGTGCCAGACTTGCTTGCATCGCAAGCGCGGCCTTGATCGCACGTCCGGCATGATCCGGAACGCCGAGAGGCGCATTCCAAAAGGCCATGATGCAGTCGCCGATGTATTTATCAATCGTGCCGTCAAGCTCAAGAATAATGCCGGTCATGCGCGTGAGGTAGTGATTCATAAACATTGCAAGCTGTTGTGCTGAGAGCGATTCCGAAAGGGTTGTAAAATCACGAATGTCGCTGAAGAGGACCGTCATGGGGCGGGTCTGCCCGCCGAGTGCCAGTTTTTCCGGATGCTTTACTAGTTCTTCCACCAATCCTGGAGCCAGGTAATGGCTGAAAGCGGTGCGAATGTGCTTTCTTTCAGATTCTGTTCTCAGGTAGTTCAGTAGTGACGTGATCAGGTAAAGCGAAAGTGTGAGCAAGGAGGGGACGAAGGGATCCAGCAGAAGACCGAAATGTCGGAAAGCCTGCCACGAAAAAAGGAAGGCGCTTACAATTCCGGCCGCGGCCAGCGCAGCGCAGCCGAGCGCGCCGACGTGAGGCATCAAAAAAACAAGCAGCAAGCCGAGAGAAACCCACGCTAAAAACTCTGCGCCTTCCGCCCAGTCGGGGCGTCTGAGAAAATTTCGTGTGAGGATTTGTTCGACAATCTGTGCATGGACCGTGACGCCCGCCGCTACCGGATCTAGGGGCGTTGCGCGAATATCCTTCAGCCCCGCTGCGGAAGTTCCGATGAAAGCAATTTTTCCGCGGAGTGCCGGCAGAGAATCTTTGCTTTCCAGCACCCGCCAGGCGGGAACCATGCGTTCTTTTTTAAAGCCGGTATCGTAAAGCCACAACCGGCCATCCCGGTCTGTCGGAATGACACTGCGGCCGATTTTGATCCGTGTGATTCCCGTAGGGGCCCCAAAATTAGCCTCACGCGTGGCTCCGGATGTTTGGACGATGTAAGAACCCGCCCCCTGCAAAACGCGCAGTGTTTCGGCGGTCACTGAAGGGTAAAGCTGGCCGCGCAGTTTAAGCAGAAGTGGTACCCGGCGGAGAATGCCGTCGCGTTCGGGAAAGATATTAAAACTTCCGTTTCCGGCCGCAGTTCGTTCAAGGGCCTCCAGATTGGGGACTACCCCCGTGAAATTAGGGAGGTAGCCGCCCGGATCGTCTCCGGCAAATGCAAAGCCCGCCTTGGCCGCAGGGTTTCGGCCTTTGCCGTCATAGGTCAGGCTAAAAGAGAGGATGGCGTGGGTCTTTGCCAGAGCCTCGGCCAGAACGAGATCGTGATCCGGTAGTGTTTGAAGCAGTGAACGAAGATTGACTTGAGAGGGCTGGGCCGGCCACAGCTTGAACACCTGCTCAGGCGAAGTGCGATCCGGTTCCGGGAAAATGGCATCCAGCACAACCGCTGCTGCGCCGGCCTGTTCTAATTTTGAAACGAGTTCAGCGATCAGTGTGCGCGGCCAGGGCCATTGCCCGAAACGGGCCAGTGTTTCATCGTCGATGTCGACAATGCGTACCTGAAAATCACTGTAAGATCTTGGACTGATTTTTTGAAAGCGGTCAAAGACGCGCAGGCGGATGTCCTCAAAAAAATCCGGGAAGGTCAGACGGAGAGCAAGGGTAAGCGCCAAAAAACCAAGAGGGAGTACGGCCGGAAATAATTTGAAGATTTTTCTCATTAGAGCTTAGCGCATAGAAGGCTCATATCGTCATGCTGCGGCGCGCCCCGTGTAAAATTTTCCAAAGCTGAAAAAAGAGATTGAACCGCCCCCGCCGTGTCTTGGGGGCCGCGTGAAAATGTTTCGCTGAGACGCATCGTTCCGAATTCTTCGCCTGCATGGCTGCGGGCCTCTGACGCGCCGTCTGTATAAAACAAAATTAAAGAGTTTTTTTCAACCACGGCTGTATTTTTTTCATAGGCTTGGTCCGGTGAAAGCCCCAGGGGCGGCCCGCCGGCTTCCGGCAGTGTCCTAACGCGGCCATTCCCGCAGCGAATCAAAGGAGCCGGATGTCCCGCGAGAGAGTATTCGATTGTCCCTAAGGAGTGATCCACGACTGCGCAGGCCAATGTGACAAAAAGTCCAAGTGTTGTGTCGCGACACAGTCGGTTGTTTAATTCCGCCAGCAGTAGAGCCGGATCTGTCATGCGCGGAGCAAGAAAACGAAAATCAGAAAGCGCCCGTACCATGTACAGTGCTGCGGGCACACCCTTTCCGGCCACATCACCCATCACCAATACCGTGCGATTTTCTCCGAGTGGGACGGCATCATAAAGATCCCCACCCACCACGCGCGCCGGCACAGAGCGTGCCGCCAGCGGCCGTCCGGGGCAGGCTATGGCCAGGTCCGGAAGCAGATGCTGCTGAATTTGACTTGCGACCTGCAGCTCATAGCGTGTTTTTTCCTGCCTGACCATTTCGGCATGCAGTCGCGCTGTGGTGACGGCAATGGCCGCTTGATCGGCGAAAGCCTCAAAGAGCTCCAGGTCTTCGGGGATAAATAAAGGACGGGCTGTAGGATTAAGCACTTGCAGTACGCCGAGAATTTTATTTTTAGCCTTCATCGGAACGCAGGCAATGGCGCGTGTCACAAAGCCGGTAGAGGTATCAAAGCGCGAAGCGAAGCGTGGGTCGTTTTGCGGGTCGTTCACGACAACCGATTGGCCGCTTTGAGCCACAAAGCCAGCGATGCCTTCGCCCATTTTTAGACGGAACTTTTCGGTGAGTTGGGCGCTTTTTTCGCCGAGAGCGATGCGGAAGACAAGCTCCTGTGTGGTTTCATCCACCAGCATGAGTGAGGCAGCTTCAGTTCGCATGACTTCTGATGCTGCATTCATAATCAGCCCCGGTAGTTCGTCCAAGTCCAGCACGGAATTAATTTTCGAATTAATTTCGAGAATACGCTGCAGGTCCGAGATCTTTTTTTGAAGCGGCTCGTTCATAGAACCCAGCGCCGGTAGCAAAACCCGATCAGAGCTGCCGTCGCAAAACTCAAAAGAAAGTCGGTGCGGTCACGCAGACGCGGATGAACGATGCGAATCAAGCCGCCAAGCGGCGATGCGATCAGCCAGAGGGGCGAGGGAGCAAATAGAAAAAATCCGCAGGCCCACAGCCGCTCGATAAATGCCGCAGACATTTCCATTGAAGTGATGCCATGATCCGGCCGGGTTCCGGCCACATAACTTTTCCGAAACGCATGAATCCAGTACGCTGCGCCAAAGGTTGACAAAATGGTTATGCTCAAGAGATGCGTCCACAAATTATCGTAATAGAAATAATTGAGCAGGGGCAGATTCGGGAATCCCCGTTTTTCGCGGCCGACCGGAAAAAGCAGAATCAGACAGATGACCGCGAAATGGACGATTTGATCGATAGTGAAACAAAGGAACATCACCTTGGTATTTTTCTGCAAGTGATACTTGATCGTATCCTGCAGATAATGCACTCCCGTCATTCCTGCCGCGAAAACCCAGATGAAAGGTTTATCCAGATAAGGGAATACCAGCAGAATCGAAACTACAAAATGGGTGATCACGTGCAGTACATGGCCGACCCAGCTTTTAACCTTGAGACGGTAGAGCTCCTCGAACTGGAGTGCAAAGTCGGCAATCAGATGAGCTAAAAAAAATTTGAGGCATAGAAACATGTAAATCCTCTGTGCAGGCGGCGGCTTGCCCACATCGTAATAATTGATGGCGACTGAAGTTACGGAAACGTATTAAACCACTTCTATTATCGGCAAGCGGCCCCCAACCTTTTTATTGTTTTTTAGAGCATTCCTCTTTATGCTAATGCCCAGCTCAGTATTAAAAAGCGAAATAAACGATGGGTTTAGCCAGCATGCTTCCTTCCGAAATTAAGCGCGTGCGTACAACAAACGGAATCCGGGTTGTTGAGCTTGCGGCCCTGACCGGACTGCCGAGTGGATTGATCGAACAGATTGAAGACGAAACCGCTGTAGCGCTTGAGAGTGACCTTGAGCGAATTACCGACGCGTTGAAGCGTCTGATCGTTGAAAAAAACTCAGAATCAACGAACCCAACACTCAAGGTGACGTAGGGTGCGTCGATACTTAGAGTACCGATGTTTATGTGCTATGTGTGTGATAGGCTTTCCTAACCTCAGAGGGAAGGATGTTCTGTATGCACAATAATAAAAAGAATGAATTGATTCAGGGTAGTTTCCGGTTGTTCAAAGTAGCCGTGGCTTTCTTTGTTTTTACAGGGTTTAGCGGTATTGTCCCGGCGCCCGTGAATCCCCCAACCCTTGCGGTGTTGCAGAAAGGGGGGAACTTAAGGCTCCGTGCTGCGGTTTCCAGACCAACCCACCGGGTGGCCAAAGCGCCTTTAATGACTCTTGAGCGCCGGCTGCAGGCAGAATGGGCGGTTTCAACGTCCTGTTGATTTTTTTTTGACGGAGTTTTGCAGGTTTTACAGAGCCTTAGTCTGAAGCTGCCACGACGACCTCTATCTGACACCCACACTATGCGTTATCACTGCACCCATTGCGGCCATCATTTTGAGTCTCCTGAGAAAGAAGGCATCGAATGCCCCTCTTGCTTTTGGAGCACCGCCATTGCGCCTGAGGGAGATAAGCTCGGAGATTCTTCTGAGCGGCTCAAAACAAACCCGAGTGCAGGCCGGATACTTGTGGGGCGGGTGTTTTGGGTTTTGGATGCCCTAAAACCTCTTTTGATAGCGTTGGTGCTGCTGGGGGCTTGTTTTCTAGCCTACAAATTCTTGCGGCTGCGTTTTTCGGAAACGCCGGCGATGGATATTCTCGCTATTTCCAGTTCTGAAAAAAAAGAGTCGGGGGTCGAGAAAGCAAAAAAATGGGTGTCTAAAATAGTTTTAAAGACAGAAAATCGTGCGACGATCGAACCGCTCTCTGAAACGGAGGTTCCGCCTGAGCCAAAGCCTTTGCTGGGGGGTGAAGACAATGTGATTTTGGCGCGTCGAATCGCCCTTGACCCCAAGCGCGAATTGCTCGATCTCGAGAAAAAAATGTTGGAACGGCGCGTGTCTTTGCGCTCTGCCAAGGTTGAAAAATTGCCGAGCCCTGCGTGGACGCAGGAGCAGTTTGAGCAAATGTTGAAAGAACAGGAGCTTTATTACAAAATTCCTTTACCGCGAAGTTACCGCAATAAACTTAAAAAAGTTTTTCGTGAGAAATATCTTGCGGGCAGCGAAGCTTATTCAACGGGCGATCTGTTGCAGGCCAGAAATCTTTGGGTTGAGGCGCTTGCATTTCCACAGTACTCTGAAAATATCAATCTCCACCGCGCTGTTGCATTGACCATGTTAAAACCATTTATTAATGACACGCTTTCTAAAATCGGGGCTCTAAACGGAATGCTTGTGGAATCTTCTTTGCGTGAAGTGGAGGCCGCCGTTCCGGCGGCGTATGAAAAAATGAATGCGGATCTTGCGCAGAAAAATTGGCAGGCAGCCTATGAAACCGCCCAATCACTGCAGTCGTTGGCTGCGACGCTGGAAGAAAAGGCAAAGAGTGCTCCGAAAGTTCCGGACTATTTGCCCGGTGCGGCGCAGGTGGATGCCGGTATTCAATCTGCATTGACTGATTTGCTTGAGGCCGCTTATCCGGCTGTCGTGGATCTGAGCCCTCTTTTAGCAGATGTATCGAGCAAACAGCGTATCGCCGAAACATTTATGCCCTCTCTTTTTCAGCGGGAATTTGAAAGTTATGACCGTGGCCTGTCCCTGATGGATGAGGGCCAGTGGGCGCAGGCGCTCACTGAGCTCGAAAGCATTCACCGCCCGGCTATTTTAGCAAGGGACGTGGAAGAAAAAATTCAGGTGATTGATAAAATCCGTAAGGCTGAGCTTGCAGAGCCGCCGGTTTCAAGTTAGTCTTGTCGGTAGAATCTTTGTGAAGAGAATTTACCATGAGTGCTCAGCCTTCATTTCATGAACAGCCTGTTGGTGCGCCGGGCGTAAGCGGGTGCCGGCGCGGCATCGTACTGACCTTGACAGGCGATTTGTCGGTGGCGACGCGCATTACTAAATCGGCGAAGATGTGTCATCTCGAAGTGCGGCATCTGGATCGCAGCGAACGCCTTATCGAGGCGCTGAAATCAATTTTGGGGGCTCCCGTGCTGGTGATTGATTGGGATACGCGTGAGGCGGATGGTTTTAAGGCCTTAAAGGCCATTCGCGAAACAGTCGATTTAAAGAAGGCTGCGGTTGTCGGATTTGTCTCTGCCGCTAAACAAGAAACGAAAAGAGAAGCAGAGGGGCTTGGATGTTTAAGAGTTTATGGAAAGTCAGAGTTTTTTTCTGGACTTGAAATGATTTGGGTGAGGTACGTGAAATGACACTGCATTTGGGGTTTGAACTTCCGCAAAAACCGGACAGGCGTTTAAACGAGCGGCTTGGCACCCTTACGCCTGAAGAGTCGCGCATTTTAAAAGCCCAAATCAAAAATAACGGACGTGTGATTCAAGAAACGATTATGCGGCTTGATCTTCTTGTCAATAAAGAAGGTTATCCCGCCGATCTTGTATTTGTGGAAAGGATCCGGCAGCGACTTTTTCTTTTGATGGAGGAGAATGATACTTTTCGGCGGGTGTTGTGGCGTGCCGACGCCGGCGTGACGGCGCTCAGTGATAAAGACCGTGAATTTTCTGAAGACGGGGAAGAAAAGGGAGAGGCAGCATGAAAAAAGTGACCACGTTAATCCTGGGCGGCGGGCAGGGCCGGCGTCTTTCTCCGCTGACAAACTATCGGTCCAAACCGGCTGTTCCGATTGGCGGGAAGTACCGGCTGGTTGATATTCCTATTTCCAATTGCATCAATTCGGGATTGCGGAGAATCTTCGTGCTGACACAGTTTAATTCGACTTCTTTGCACCGGCACATCCATCGGACCTATCCGTACGAACCGTTTAACCAAACCAGCGTCGAATTGCTGGCCGCCGAGCAAACGCTTTCCAACAGCGATTGGTTTCAGGGCACGGCCGATGCTGTGCGTAAGCACCTGCCGCACTACCACATTGAAGAGACAGACACCTTTCTGATTCTTTCCGGAGATCACCTCTATCGCATGGATTACAACGAGATTCTACGTTTTCATGAAGAGAGAAATGCGGACGTGACGATTGCCACCATTCCAGTGCTAAAAAAGGAGGTCAGCCAGTTTGGCATTCTGCAGATGAATGCTAGCGGCCGCATCGGAACTTTTTTAGAAAAACCGTCCGAGCGCGAAAATATTTCAGATTTTGTCATGCCCGAAGCAGCCCGCAAGACTTTTGGGATCAAGAAAAAGGCGCCGCTTTATCTGGCCTCCATGGGCATTTATGTGTTCAAACCCGAAGTGTTGGTGTCGGTGCTGGCGGGCAAAGAAGCAGATTTTGGTAAGGAGATTATCCCAAAAGCAATTAATAAACACCAAGTTTACGGGTATGTTTTCAACGACTACTGGCGCGATATCGGGACCATCAGTAGTTTTTATCAGGTGAACATTGATTTGACGAAACCCAATCCGCCCTTTCTTTTTCAGACTCCAGAAGGACGCATGGTGACGCGTGCGCGATTTTTGCCCCCCTCGGTGATTCGCAATTCTGAACTGGACGGAGCGCTTATCGCCGAAGGTTGTAATTTGCAGGGCGTGCATGTGGAAGAAAGCGTGATCGGACTGCGTTCAGTGATTCGTGAGGGAAGCGTCATTCGCCGCAGTGTCATGATGGGCAGTGACTACTTTGAGCATGAACGTTCAGCCAAAGCGATGCCGCTTGGCATCGGACGCAACTGCCACATCGAAAACTGTATTTTGGATAAAAATGTGCGTGTGGGCAATCGCGTCAGCATCACCAATTCGGCGCGCATTCGCGAAAAAGACAGTGATAATTTTTGTATCCGCGACGGCATCGTCATTATCCCCAAAGGCGCCGTCATCCCCGACGGCACAAAGATCTAGCTTCACGCGCTCCTCGGCAAAAGCTTGGCACCTTCTCCACTGTCATGTACACAACCCTGTTGGCGCTGTGTCATTCACGCCAGGAGGCGCGTGTAAGCTAGTAATTTCCTTTATGAAATTGCAGCAGTGCGACGACGGAGAAGAGAATGTTAGCCCCCCAGGCGGCCAGAAAGGCGGGAATGTGCCCAGACTCGCCGAACGCCATAAAGACAGCTCCCGCCACGTGGTAGGTAAAGGCAATTCCCACGCACAAAAGTACTCCAGCTGCGATACTGCGACGTGAGCGCGTTCTGGCTAAAACGGGAATAGCGGCAAGCAGCATCACCAGGCTTTGCCACGGAGAGGCCAGCCGGTTTTGCATCTGAATGTTTTCCGATTGTACGCTGATCCCTGAGGTTTTTAAGCGATTGCGAATGGTCTGCATCTGCTGATAGGTCAAGAACACGCTGTCACGGGTGGCTTGATTGATTTCCTCAGGCGACGCGAGGGTATCCGCATATAATTTCTTCGGGTAAAGGTGAGGATCTCCTAAAATCCGGCCGCGCGCATCGATTTGATGTTCCGTGACATTCTCAAGCTCCCAGGCATTGTGGGTCCATTGGCCCTTGCGCGCCGTGACCTTCTGATAAGCGTGTCCAGTGGTCTCATCCAGCCAGAGAATAATCACGTCCTGAGCCTGGCCCGATTGGGGGGCCAGCGATCGAAAGTAGTAAATGTGTTTGTGCTCCGAGGCGTAGGTCACCTGCTGCAGGGTCTTTTCTTCCCAGGTGGCTTTATTTCGATCAATATGGACTTCACGCAATTCCGTGGCTACTCGGTAGGTAATCGGTACGGCACGATCGCTGACAATGAAAGTAAAAATGCCGAGCAGAAAACCCACGAAAAGCAGGGGAGAGCTGATCGCGGTGATTTTAATTCCGGCACTTTTCATCGCCAGAAGTTCGTTATGCAGCCCCAGCTGAAACAAAAGAAAAATAGTTGCCAGCCAGGCCGCCCAGTGGATGGTTTGAACAAACGCGTGTGGAATGAGGGCTGCGTAGTATTGCAGGCAAATCAGGGGGGGCGTGTGATAGCGCAAGAACTGATCTAGATTATTGAAAACATCGGCGATCAGAATCAGGAAAACCAAAATACAAGCGGCCATCAATGTCGGGAAAACCATTTCGCGGGTCATATAGCGGTCCAAAACTTTCATAGTGCCTTTCGCCCCTTAGGAGGGGGGTGGATAAAGAATCGGGGTTTTTGCCAGCGTCAGAATGCCC
>CAYMUZ010000224.1:0-9704 GCA_964393875.1 uncultured bacterium
AGCAGCTCGATCATCCCGAGTATCGCGATCGCCCCGTTATTGTGGGCGGAGATCCTAAAAGCCGGGGGGTTGTCAGTACCTGTTCGTATGAAGCGCGTCAATTTGGTGTGCGATCTGCCATGCCAAGCGCTGAAGCCCGGCGTCTTTGCCCGGAGGCCGTTTTTTTGAGGCCTCGCATGGAGCGATACCGCGAGTTTTCTCTTCTCATCATGAAAATTTTGCAGCGGCATAGCCCCCGATGTCTTATGGCGTCGCTCGATGAGGGGTATTTGGATGTGACGGAGTATCCCTTCGGCTGCAGCGACCCCACCATGATTGCTCGATTGATCAAGCAAAATATCTATGGAGCGACCCGCTTGACGGCTTCTGCGGGCGTGGCCCCCAATATGTTTTTGGCGAAAATTGCCTCCGATTACAAAAAGCCAGATGGGCTTACCGTGATCAAACCCAGTGACGTAGAGTCCTTTTTGCGAGATCTCCCGGTTCGAAAAATTCCGGGAGTGGGGCCGGTGACGCAAGCGCGTCTTGCGAAGATGGGAATTCAGACCGGCAGTGATCTGCAAAAGGCCGGCGAGCTGTTTCTTTATGAGCGGCTCGGCAAGCAAGGAATATTTCTATTCCGGCGGGCATTGGGTTTTGATGATCGGGAAGTGGAGCCTGAGGGGCAGGCTGGACAATCAAGTATGGAGGAAACCTTTGAACGCGATGTGAGCGATTTGAAATTTCTCAAAGCTCGGCTGGCTGCCTATGCCCATGAGCTCTATGAAGATCTTGCGGCCGGGGGGCGCATGGGTAAAACAGTGGTGTTAAAGGTGAAATATTTTGATTTTGAGCAAATCACACGCTCACAGACACTTTCAGATTTTCCGCAGGACGGCGATACTCTCTTTGTCACGGCAGAAACGCTTCTGCTCAAAAAGACACTGGCAGGGAAAAAGCCCATAAGATTGCTTGGGCTGGGTCTATCCGGGCTGAGAGAAATTTGCGAAGAGCCGCGGGGTGCTGTGCGGCAGGGGGAACTTTTTTAGATTCTATAAAAAACCGGCGGCCCCCCCCCTCGAGGGACCTGCCGGTGAGTGAGACAGGCGATTACTTTTTGACGCCGACTTTGGTTGAGAGGGTGTAAGCCGTTTTGACTACGATCATCGCAATCGCAATGTAAACGAGCAGGGTCAGCGAAGAGACCGCGCCGTAGTTCGGAGCGCCAATCATGCCGAAGAGCATGGGACCTGAAAGAAAAGTATTGATGCGTGATGCCTTGGCGGCGCGGGTGCGTAGAGCCGTGAGAGCGTCACCGGAAAACTGGCCGCTCAAAATTTTCTTTTGTGCAGGCCAAATGACAAACCATACGTTAAACCACATGATCGAGCCGAAAGTCATGCCCATCAGAATCCAGATGGCGCGTCCGGTTAATCCATCGGGCGTCGAAAAAAGAGACGTTGGGCCAAACCCTTGATTGGGCGTGTACATGTACTTCATGGTAAAGAGCGTCCAGCCGGCCAGGAATGTCACCATGGCGCCCCACCGAAACCACCAGAGCGCGCGTGGCATCAGCTGCGGATTGACGGCTTTTTTAGTCGCATCATCCAGCGAGGCTTGCAAAGGAAGATTGACGAAGTTGAAAAAATAAAGAAGTCCAATCCAGGTGATGCCGGCGATAATATGGAGCCAGCGGATGAGCAGGTGGAAATTACTAAAAAAGTCTTGCAAGGCCATGAAACGCCTCCCGGAGTGATTTTTTTCCTGTGCTGGAACGAAATGCCAGTAAAGGTGTGAGTAAAAGGTTTGAAAATTCTATCATGAAACCTTCGAAAGAGTTTCTTTTTTTATAAATCGACGGGGAGGAGCTGGACGATGATTCTACGGACCCGGTCAATTTTAGGCACACCCAGCCGTTCCATCTGAGATGATCTATCGCAAAATTACGCGTGTCGTGATGCATAACCGATGGGCCCTCGGCCTTGGTCTCGCCCTCATGACGATCATCTTTGGCGGTCGTATGGTAACCCTCGGCATCGACCCCTCGATGGATTCGCTTTTCAATCGTAATTCACCGGAGTATCAAAAGTACAAGACATTTAGCGAAACATTTGGAAGTGATCAGATGCTGGCGCTTGCCATCGAAAGTGAAGATCTTTTCAGCCGCTCTGAGTTGTTATTCCTTCGGGAACTGACTCAAATGATTGAATCAAACTCACAGGTGGAACGAGTATTAAGTTTATCGAATGCCATGGACATTCAACCAAGATGGGTGGGGGTAAAAGTAACCCCTGTGCTCGAAAAACTCTACCAGAGCGATTTGTCTGCCGACGAAATCGAAAACGCGCGAGAGACGATTTTGTCGAACGAACTTTACCTGCATAATCTGATTGCGCCCGATGGACGCGTGACGAGTGTGGTAATTAGCTTGAGACCGCATAATGCCAAAGGAACTTCCCAGGGACAATTCATCCGTGAATTGAACATTTATCTTCGCAGCCACACCACCGCCAAAAGACATTTTTATCTGGCCGGAGCCCCGGTGGAACAGTATGAATTCATTCGTTTGATCCGCCGCGATCAAATGATTTTTGTTCCCGCCATCACGCTGCTTCTGATTGCCAGTACCTGGCTGATTTACCGCAGTTTTTCCTGCGTGCTGTTGGCTATGGGCATTGTTTTTATGACGCTGGTATGGTCCATGGGCACGATCGCCTTTATGGGTGAGCCCCTTAACTTGGTGACTTCGCTGTTAGGCACGGTGATTATGATTGTGGCCACTTCGAACTCTGTTTATGTCATGAACCTTTTTTTTGAGCTGCGTGCATCTCATCAGCGTTTTCGTGAAGCCGTTTTTCAGACCATGAGCCAGTTGGGGACCCCCTCCTTTCTAGTCCATTTCACGGCAGGGTTTGGGTTTTTATCCCTTGCAACCAGCGAGGTTCCAGCCATTCGCTCCTTTGGTATTTATGCGGCACTGAGCACTTTTTATTCATACCTCATTTCTACTTTAGCACTGCCGATGCTTTTGTCCATTTTGCCCTTTCGGCTTAAATCAGAGCAGGCAGCGGAAGAACGTATGTTGACGCATGTGATTGTCCGGTTCGTCGAACGCATTCAGTTTAACGGCAAGTGGTGGGTGCTCGGATCGACCGTGCTTCTCACTGTTTTTTCAGTCCTCGGACTGAGGCGTCTTGAAGTCAACACCGGGCTTGTTCAGCAGCTTAAACCGGATTCTCGGTTGGCCGTTGCGACAAAATTTATCGATGCGCGGCTGACGGGCGTTTACAGCCTGGGGTTTGTATTCGAACGAACGGACGGCCAGCCGCTCGTGGATGGAAAACTGCTGAAACGCATCGACGATTTTAAGACTTTTTTGGAAGCGCAGCCGCAGATTGTGAAAGTCAACGGCCTGACGACGCTAATCAAAAAAATCAACCAGGCCCGCGAAGGCGGCCAGAGCGGTTACGAAATCCCGCAGGACGAGGGGAGGATCCGATCGTATTTCAAGCGGATGAAAAAATCTAAAGATCCGGAATTGTGGAAGTTTATCAGCCGGGATTTTAAGCAGATGCGTCTGGATGCGCGCATGCGGGCCGTGGGCACGACGGAAGGGACGCGGTTGGAAGAGACGACGGAGGCCTATCTGAAGAAAAACATGGGTCGCGAACTACGGTATGAGCTGACGGGAAACGTGGTTCTCTTGGGGCACATGGCCAAGGGACTCGTGGTGTCTCAGATGCGAGGAATGGTACTGGCCTTTGGATCTATTCTTCTGATCACGATTATTTTTTTTCGTTCCGCGAAAATGGGTTTGCTTGCGATTGTGCCCAACCTTCTGCCCATCTTGTATGTCTATGGGTTAATGGGGTTTGTTCAAATTGAACTGTCAAGCCCCACGGCCATGATTTCTAGCATTGTGCTCGGCTTGATTGTCGATTCGTCGATTCGTTTTTTGCATCGGTTCCGCTACGAGTTTGAGCGCCGGCATCACTACCTGCAAGCTCTGCATCACACTTTTCGCCATGTGGGGTTGTCCCTGGTCATTTCTACGGTGATTTTGTGCGCGGGGTTTGGCACTAGTATTTTTGCCGGTTTTCGGCCTACGCAATATTTAGGATTACTGACGAGTGTGACGATTTTTTTCTCATTGATTTGCACTCTGTTGGTGCTGCCTGTGATTGTGATTTTCTTTAGACCCTTTGGCCCCGAAAAAAGTTTTCACTGAAATTTTGCAGAACCGTAGGCCCCCCCCCTCCCGATTGACACCCCCAGGGGGGTGTACTATAATCTTCTCTTCCTAGCTTAACTCCAATAAACTCAACAAGTAAGCGTGGTTATGACTCCAGTCGAAAAACCCTACGGGAGCCGGTTTTTGCCGGTCGAATCCATTGCATCGGTGCGTCAGTCTTTTGAGGCTGGCCGCAAAGTCCGTATCGCAGGCCGGCTCATGGGACTTCGGGTGATGGGTAAGAGTACTTTTGGAGATTTGAAAGATCAGGATGCGCGAATCCAGGTTTATGGAAAAAGAGAGGAGCTGGGCGAAGAGGGGTATGCGGCTCTCAAAGGGCTCAATGCCGGAGATATCCTGGGAGTGGAGGGGGAGCTGTTTGTTTCGAAGGCGGGGGAACCTACGGTGCGCATTGTCACCTTGACGCTGCTTTCAAAAATTGTCCGATCCCTGCCTGAAAAATGGCATGGTCTCAAAGATGTCGAAACACGCTATCGCCAGCGTTATATTGACTTGATCGTCAACGAGGAGGTTCGCCGGACGTTTCAAACGCGCAGCCTTATTATCCGTCGTATCCGCAGCTTTCTTGACCAAAAGGGCTTCATGGAAGTGGAAACTCCGATGATGCAGTCCATTCCGGGCGGTGCCCTGGCTCGTCCGTTTGTGACTCATCACAACACTCTCGATATGGATCTTTATCTGCGTGTGGCTCCCGAACTTTATCTCAAACGCCTTTTGGTGGGCGGGTTCGAAAAGGTTTATGAGATCAACCGCAATTTTCGAAACGAAGGCATTTCGACACGCCATAATCCGGAGTTCACCATGATTGAGCTCTATCAGGCGTATGCGGATTATCACGATATGATGGACATCACCGAAGAAATGGTGACGGGTTTGGTGAGGGAGCTGCATGGGGCGGACGACATTCTGTATGGGGAAAACCGGTTATCGTTTAAACGGCCATGGCGGCGAATTTGTTTTTATGACGCATTGCGCGAAAAGACCGGAATTGATTTTCAGAAAGTGCCGGTGCGTGAAGCGGCTCGGGCGCTGGGGTACTCATTCACGGAAAAGGTCGCAGAAGTCGATATTCTGGATGAGATTTTCAGCGATCGTGTGGAAAAGGACCTGGGCGATCCCACGTTTATTCTGGATTATCCCATAGTCATGAGTCCCTTGGCCAAGGCGCGCGAAGACGATCCGTCGTTGACTTACCGTTTTGAACTTTATATTTCTGGAATGGAATTAGCGAATGCTTTCTCTGAGCTTAATGATCCGCACGATCAGCGTTCCCGCTTTGAGTCACAGAAAGAATCGATCGGAGAACAAAAAGTGATTGATGAGGATTTTTTGACCGCGTTGGAATATGCCATGCCGCCGGCGGGGGGGCTCGGGATCGGTATCGACCGGCTGGTCATGATTTTGACCAATCAGCATTCGATTCGCGATGTCATTTTTTTTCCGCAGATGCGGCCCGAAAAAAAGGCGGTTGAACCGCCAGTGGAGCAGCCCGCTTGAAGTTTGAAACATTTATTGCTTTCAAGCATTTGGCGAAACGGCGTAAATCAGGTTTTATTTCACTTATTTCCATGATTTCGACCGCCGGTGTGGCGGTCGGTGTCATGGCGTTGATTGTGGTGCTGGGGGTCATGAGCGGATTTGACCGCGAACTTAAAGCCAAGATTGTCGGTGTCCAGCCGCATTTACGCATCGAAAAGGTGGGGGGCATGGACAATCCCGATGTGGTGATTGAAAGCCTGCATGCGATGGGGCTGAGTGGGCTTGAGACGGCGGCGCCCTTTGTGGAAGGCCAGGCAATTTTGCGGTCAGATAAGAATGCGCTGGGGGTCGTCATCAAGGGACTGGACCCCGCGCTTGAGAACCTTGACGTCTATGCCGGCAAGTTGGTACGCGGGGAGATCAACCTGAGTGACGTCGTTACGCGAAAGACACGGCGTTTCTTTTTCTTTTTTCATCGAACGACGGAAATTCATGAAGGTGCTTTGGTGATTGGGGCCCCGTTGGCTGGAATCTTGAGAGTGGGCATTGGGGACCGAGTCGAGGTCATTTCTCCTTTTGCCGGGGATGGCACGTCTTTAAAATTGGGCGGTGCAGAAAAGCGCATCTTTGTCGTCAAGGGTATTTTTAAACTTGGGATGAGCGAGTTTGATTCAGGGTTGGCGCTTATTCACATCGAGCAGGCTCGCGGGCTTTACCATCTTGGGAATCGTGTGAGTGGGCTGAGTGTGCGTTTCCACAATGTGGATGATGCCCAGCGCTGGAAGCCGGTTGTTGTCGGACAGCTGGGGATGGGCTATTACGTGCGTTCCTGGTACGATCTCAACGAAAACTTTTTTCAGGCTTTGAAGGTTGAAAAATCCGTGATGACGATTCTTTTGACCCTGATTATTTTGGTGGCTTCGTTTAACATTATTTCGACACTGATTATGGTGGTTATGGAAAAAACTCGCGATATCGGCATTTTACGCGCGCTTGGCGCTACGGCGGCCAGCATCCGGAGGATTTTTATCCTCGAGGGATTTTGTGTCGGCTTGATGGGTATTCTGCTTGGCACCGGCTCGGGGCTTTGGGTAGCCTTGAATTTGAATTTGATTTCAGATTTTCTTAAAAAAACCACCGTACTTGAAGTCTTTCCTAGTGATATTTATTTTTTCGATCGTATTAGTGTCGAAGTCAAGCCGCAGGATATCGCGATGGTGCTGGTGCTGGCGTTGGGCACCTCCATTTTGGCCGGCATTTATCCGGCGCATCGCGGCGCAAAGCTTGATCCCGTTGAGGCGCTACGCTATGAGTAAAAAACACGGCAGCCTTTTTGAGCTCACAGACGTGTGCAAAGATTACACAAGCGGAGAGGTGGCTCTGCCCGTGCTTAAGGGCATCGACCTGTCGCTGGAACGTGGGCAAATCAATTTCATTATCGGCCGCTCTGGGTCGGGAAAATCCACCCTGCTTCACCTGCTTGGCGGATTAGATCGACCGACAAAAGGGAGTATTCTTTTTGAAGGACAGGATATGGCGGGCTTGGAGGACGGGCGACTTTCTAAAATCCGCAATCAAAAAATTGGGTTTGTGTTTCAATTCTATCATCTTTTGCCGGAACTGACCCTGTATGAAAATGTGATGCTGCCGGCCATGATTTATGGGATGCCGGATCACGGGTGGGTTCGAGAGATGCTCAAAAAAGTCAAACTCTTGAGCCGCCAACACCATTTACCGTCGGAACTCTCCGGAGGTGAAAAACAGCGGGCCGCGATTGCGCGGGCCCTGGTGAACCGGCCCTCGGTGGTACTCTGCGACGAACCGACTGGAAATCTGGATTCTGAAACTTCCGAATCTGTTTTTGGGCTGCTGGAAGAACTGAACAAGAGCGAAGGGCTTAGCTTGGTGGTTGTCACTCATGATGAAACTCTGGCTTGGCGCTATCCCCATGTTTATCGGCTGCAGGACGGGCAGCTCGCCCTGGCACCGCGTTCACACGTACCGGGAGTGATAAAAGCCGCAGAATCGCGTTAGATGTTTTTAGGAATGGCTGATGCCATGAGAGGATAAGTGATGGATAATTTGGTGTATCTGGACGGAGACTGGTATCCAAAAAAAGAAGCGAAAATATCTGTTTTTGATCACGGCCTTCTGTATGGCGACGGGGTGTTTGAAGGAATACGCGCGTACAAGGGGAATGTGTTCAAATTAGCCGAGCATCTTGACCGCTTGTGGGAATCAGCGCATACGATTTTGCTAAAAATCCCGATGAGCAAAATGGAGATGCAACAGGCCATTGTCGCAACGCTCAAGCGCAATGGGCTTGAAGATGCCTACATTCGCGTGGTGGTCACCCGCGGTGTGGGTGATCTGGGGTTAGATCCTGCGTTGTGCCCGAAGGGAACGGTTTTCATCATCACCGATAAGATTAAGCTCTACCCCGAATCGCTTTACCGCGAGGGGCTTGCCATTGTGACTGTGCCGACGGTTAGAAATCTACCGGAGGCGGTGAATCCTTCGATCAAGAGTTTGAATTATCTCAATAACATTCTGGCCAAGATTGAAGCTAAAAATGCCGGGGTGATGGAAGCGGTCATGCTGAACCATCAGGGCTACGTGGCGGAATGCACCGGCGATAATATTTTTATGGTCAAACTGACCGGCCGTCAGAAAAAAACACCGCTTCTTTTAACGCCGCCTGTTTATGTGGGCGCGTTGAAGGGCATTACACGCCAGGCAATTCTTGAAATTGCGGAAGCACTCGAAATTCAGGCTGAAGAGCGGATATTGACACGGCACGATCTTTTTAATGCGAATGAGATTTTTCTTACCGGCACAGCCGCCGAAGTTATTCCGGTCGTCAAAATGGACGGGCGGCAAATCGGAAGCGGCCGGCCCGGTGGTGTGACGGCGCGTCTTTTGAAGGCCTTTCGTGCCATTACCGTGCGCGACGGCGTCAAAATAAGGAATAAAGAAACTTATGATTTGTAATATTTGTGGCACAAATACGGCGTCCGTTCATTTAACGGAGATTATCAACGCCCAGATGATTGAAGTCCATCTGTGCGAGACCTGTGCCGATGAGAAAGGCACCGCATTCAGCACTCACTTTCAGATGGCTGATTTGCTGGCGGGTCTCACGGAGAGTTCGGAAAAAATCGCCGGCGCTAGTATTTCGGAAAAACAGGTTTGCACCGGGTGCACCATGAGCTATGACGAGTTTGCCAAGTGCGGGCGGTTGGGGTGTTCGGAGTGCTATAAATCTTTTTCAAGACAGCTGCTGCCGCTGATTAAACGTGTCCAACGGACGGCTCAGCATCTTGGCAAAAAACCCAACCGTATTCCTCAGGAAACGCGCAGTAATCACGATTTAAAACTGTTGCAGGATCGTTTGCGTAAATGTGTGCAAAAAGAGGCTTTTGAAGAAGCCGCTTCGCTGCGGGATGAGATTAATGCAATTCAGGAAAAGCCCAAAAGGCCGAAAAAGAATAAAAATGACGACCGTTGATAAATATTTAAAGCATCCGGCCGAGTGGCTTCATGGCCGTGGCCCCGAAGGGGATGTGGTCGTGAGTTCGCGAATTCGACTGGCCCGCAACTTTTCCGGTTATCCGTTCGGCGAGCGTCTGTCGACGCGTCAGCAAAAAGAAATTATCGAGCGGATGTTGGAGGCCACAAAGAAGGTGCCGGCGCTGCAGGGATGTGATTTTTTTCTTTACGCCGATCTTTCGGAGCTGGACCGCCAGTTTTTGCTCGAACGGCATTTGATCAGCCGTGAGCATGCGACTGAAAAAGGCAATCATGCAGCACTTGTGAGTCCGGATGAACTGATGAGTATCATGGTTCTGGAAGAAGATCATTTGCGGCTTCAGTCTTTCCAATCTGGGTTTAATTTGGCGGCGGCCTGGGTGGGTGTTATCTAATTCGATATGGGGATGGAGGAACAGTTTGATTTTTACTTTAGCCCGGTGCTCGGGTACTTGACGGCTTGTCC
>CAYMUZ010000225.1:0-20783 GCA_964393875.1 uncultured bacterium
GTTTTTTTTCATTGCCGCCGCGGAGTGGAGCGGACCGGTGTTATGACGGCTGTTTATGCGATGGCGGAGCTGGGGTTGGATGTGGAGACCTCGCGGCATCTGGCGTTTGACGGTTATCCGGTTCGGGGGTGGTGGAAAAAAATCATTCGCCGCAAATGCGATTTTTTCAGCCGGGTGATTGCCCAAAGAAAAAATCAAACACCTGTACTTGTTGTGCCGGTACAAGCCTGTCAGTCCTCAGGGGGATGTCCGCAAGGCTAGTTTGATCACACGAAAATTCACTGCTTGAGTGCACACCTCCTGTGCCAGTGATCTAAAAGACCGTCCTGTTTTTTCATCCACTTCGTCCGGTGCTATTTCTGCCAGCGGAATCATGATGAACGCCTGACTCTGATAGTCTTCCTGTGGAAGTACGTCGATGTCAATGGTTCGCGGAGCGAAACGTTCTCCCAGAACTCTGACCCGGCCCAGAGACGCTTCAATTTTGCGCAGGGAACTGTGTAGTTGCGCCTTCGACTCTGCTGTGGGCAAGGCGGCGGCCAGATTCCAAAATCTTTGTGTTCCGGCAGGGCCGACGGGGTCGGTCTCATACACTGTGGAGAAGCGGACCGCAGGGTATTTTTCCGCAAGTTTTTTGAGGCAGGCTGGGACGCTTCTGTCGGGGTGGACGTTGGATCCGATGCTTAGGTAATACGTTTTCATCGCCGAATAATTTCGACTCCGACATTCTTCGAACCGCGAAGCGCACCGGGTTTTGAGATGCGCAGGCGCACTTCTTTGAGTTTGAATTCCTTCAGCAATAACGCGGCCAGTTTTTCCGCCAGGGTCTCTATCAGTTGAAACTTGCTCGCACCGGCATAGGCCAGAATGCTTTTAGCAATGCCTTTGTAGTCGGTTGTGTCTTCAATGCGGTCGCGTTTCGCCGCTCGCCGGATATTCGCCGGGAACTCCAGATCGATCAGAATCTTCTGCGGTGTTTTACGTTCCCAGTCAAAAATCCCGATAATACAGGCGACTTCGAGAGCTTCGATGAAGATTTTATCGCTCATGCGCGCAAGTCTAGCATTGCGTCGTGGGTGTTGTCCACGGCGTCGTGGCGATTACCGGGCCCGTAATTTTTGTTTGCGTTTTGAAAGCCGAAACTTACATAATAGAGTCTTAACTTGAGTTTGGCACTTTTTCCTCTCCCCCCTGCGGAGACGAGGCCGCCCAAGGCCTCGCGAGCGTGCCGAAACCATTGGGGATTCGGCTGGGGGAGAAGGAGTTTTTCAGAAAGTGCCAAACGCAAGGCTTTAACATAAGCCCCAAAAAACAAGGAGCATTCTATGAGCGATCTTGAGCGAAAAACAGCGGTGACTTTTAAAGGCAATCCCATTACCCTCGTTGGGTCTGAAGTGACCGTGGGCGAGAAAGCCCCTGATTTTAAAGTGCTGGCGGGAAATCTGACAGAGGTCACGCTGGCCAATTTTAAAGGCAAGACATTGTTGGTGAGTGTGGTGCCGTCACTGGATACGCCTGTTTGTGATCTTCAAACTAAACGGTTTAATGAAGAGGCTTCCAAATTTCCAGGGGATGTAGCAGTGGTGGCGATAAGTGTGGATCTTCCGTTTGCCCAGAAGCGTTGGTGCGGTGCGGCGCAGGCAGACAAAATTCAGTGTCTGTCTGACCATCGCGACACGTCCTTCGGCAAAGCTTACGGGGTATTGATCAAGGAGCTCCGGCTTTTAACGCGGGCACTTTTTGTGATCGACGCCGAGGGCATTGTTCGCCATGCTGAGTACGTCAAAGAAGTCACAACGCATCCCGATTATGATCGAGCTCTTGAAACTCTGCGGGCTGGCCAGAAAGCCTAAGCTTTGTTGCCATTTGAGTTTTTTATTCGGCTGGTTGCGTGCGCCGTGCTGGTGAGTACTTTCGCAGCACCCGGCCAGGCGGATTTAAATACGCGAGACTCGCAAGAGATTTTAAGTGAGGCTCTGCAACTGCGTCAGCAGGGGCGCTTCGAAGAAACCGAGGCGCTCCTGCTGGAGGCGGTGCGAGACGAGCCGTCCAATGCTGATTATCATTTTGAATTGGGGAACACCTACGCCTCGCTTTATGACAACTGGCACGGAAAACAAAATGATCCGCGTCTGCAGACGATTTTGCGTGCCAGCGAGCACGAGCTGAAACAGGCTGTGATGTTTCGTCCCGGACATACGGCCGCACGGTACAACCTTGGCGTGATCTACAAGCGCGAAGGGCGTTACGAAGATGCGCGCGAAGAATTTCATCGCATCCTTGAAATTCAGCCGGGCATGCCGGCGGCTCTCTACCAGGTTGGCGCGACGTATGAGGCGCAGGGCTTTTACGATGAAGCCAAGGATGCCTACCTGGCTGCGCACGAACAGAGTCCGGATGCCCCGGAGATTGAAGAGGCGCTTGAGCGGTTGCGTGAGACTCAAAATGAGTCGAACCGCCCCGGGGGGCAGGATTTTTTTAATCGCCGCACCTCTGCGTTTGATCAGGTCAATCAGCGCTCGCAAGGCGGCGGATTATTCAACAATAACAATGATTCGTGGGGCGGCGGAAGCAATTCTCCCTTCGGAAACTCCTCTTACAATGGTTCCAATCAAAATCAGGGGCAGAGCGCTTTGCCCTCTCTTGCCTCCGTTTTGCTTCAGCAGGTGCTGGCGCGCCGCAGTTCCAATAACAGTAACAACCAGTAAAAAGGATTTTATTTTTCATGCCGCTGCGTGACACAGAAGTTGTTTTTTTTGATGCCGGCGGAACCCTGCTGCATCCGCACCCCTCCGTAGGTGAAATTTATGCGCGCGAAGCGGCGCGTTTTGGGTCTAAAGCCGATGCGCCACTGCTAGAAAAACTTTTTCGCGAAGTGTGGCATGAGCGCGATGGCATGGGCGGGCTCGAGAGTCATAGCGATGAGGCCAAGGAAAGAGCTTGGTGGTATGAGACAGTGCAGCAAGTGTTTAGCCGCGCGGGCGGCGTGAGTGACTTTGACCGTTTTTTTCATGAACTTTATGATTTATTTGCGCGGCCGGAGGTTTGGCGTCTTTATCCGGGCGTGGTGGAAGTTCTGCGCGAGGTTCGCCGCCAGAAAAAATGCGTGGCAATTGTGTCAAACTGGGACAGTCGGCTTTTTAAATTATGCGATGAACTGGGACTGACGCCGGAAGTCGATTTTATTTTGGCGTCGGCGGTTTTTGGCGCGGCCAAGCCCAGCCCGCGCATTTTCGAGGAAGCGCTGCGCAGAGCGGAAATGGATGCCGCCCGCTGCGTGCATGTGGGTGACAGCCTTTCAGATGATATCGCCGGCGCCGGGCGTGTGGGCATCCGTTCGGTCCTGATTGATCACCATGGCCGCTACGTCTCGGGCCAGTCGGAACATGCGCCAGATTTCGTGATCCACAGTTTGCGTGAATTACTTTGAAACGAGCGATAGTCGGACCTTTTCACGTGTCTTGACAGTCTTAATCCATTGAGTTAACCTCTGCAAAACGCCATTCATACCACCTCAAAAGGAGTTTAATCATGGACCAGCCATCCACAGACACGACACCCGCTTTTACTTCGAACCTGCTGAAGGGGAAAAAGGGCATCGTTTTTGGTGTTGCAAATAAACGTAGTATTGCCTGGGGCATTTCCAAAGCGCTTGCGGATCATGGCGCCCAACTGGCGTTTGCCTATCAGGGGGAACGTCTCAAAGAGGGCGTTGAGTCGCTCGCCGCGACATTACCGACGCCGTCACCGCTTTATCCCTGCGATGTGACTAAAGATGAGGATGTTCGGGCTGTGTTTGAAAAACTTGGATCAGATTTCGGATCCATTCAGTTCCTTGTGCACTGCATTGCCTTTGCGAACAAGGAAGATCTCGCCGGCCGCGTGGTGGATACATCGCGTGAGGGGTATAAGTTGGCTCATGACATCAGTGCCTTTTCGCTGATTGCGCTGGCCAAAGCTGCAGAACCACTGTTGGAAAAGGAGGGGGGGAGCATTGTTGCGTTAACTTACCTGGGTTCTGAAAAAGTCATTCCCAACTACAACGTGATGGGTATGGCCAAGGCCAGTCTTGAATCGGGAGTTCGTTATTTGGCGGCGGATCTCGGTAAAAAAAACATTCGCGTTAACGGCATTTCAGCGGGGCCCATCAGCACACTGGCCGCGCGCGGTATTTCGGGTTTCACCACCATGCTTGAAAATCACCGCAATCGTGCGCCGCTTGGCCGCAATGTCGAGCTTGAAGAAGTCGGCAACACAGCGCTTTTTTTGCTGAGTCCGCTCTCGAGCGGTATTACGGGTGAAATTCTCTTCGTCGATTGTGGCTACCGCATTATGGGTGCTTAGACTGCTCCATGAATCTTCAAGGCAAGAACATCCTCGTATTCGATATCGAAACGCAAAAGTCATTTCAGGAAGTGGGCGGAAAGTCGCGGAGTCAGTTCCTGGAAAAACTCAAAGTGTCGGTCGTCGGTGTGTACGATTACCGCGTTGATCAGTATCTTTCATACGAAGAAAATAAAATGATGGAACTTGAAGCCCGCCTCAAAGAGGTGACGTTTGTGGTTGGATTCAACAGTCGGCGGTTTGATTTACCGGTGCTTCAGCCTTATCTGTTCATGCCGACCGAGAGCATTCCGCAGATTGACCTCCTGGAAGATATTGAGGCCGCGCGTGGTCATCGAGCCAGTCTTGACAGTATTGCAGGGCCGACTCTCAAACAGCACAAATCGGGCAGCGGCCGTGACGCTCTTACCCTGTTCAAGGAAGGCCGTATGGACGAGCTTAAAAAGTATTGCCTGGAGGATGTCCGCCTGACTCGCGAAATTTTTGAATATGGTATTTGCGAGGGAAAAGTCCATTTCACCTCGAATCGAGACTATAAAACCTACGAGATCGTGGTGAATTGGAAACAGGCGGCGGAAGAGTTTCTCTCTGGCCAAAAATCCAGCCAACCCAGCGCCTTTCCCTCGAGTCTATTTTAGGGGCTGTTCGTGCCAGGCCACTGCCAGATATCTCCACAAGGTGCTCATAAATAAGCTATAACGTTATTTAAATAAACAAGTTACAGATTTTATCCATAAAGTTGACATAATTAGTCATATATTCTAGAATCCATAAATCCTACAGCGCCTGCTCTGAAAAAGGGGATTCTCGCAAATGCGTTTTACGACTCGAAGTGAATACGGTCTAGTGTGCCTGCGCTATCTCTGCACCCACGCGGCGCGTGCGCCTATTTCGCTTGCTGAAATTACTGAAAAAGAAAAACTGCCCAAAGATTATGTCGAGCAGATTTTTATGCGTTTGCGCCGCGCGGGAATTGTGCAAAGCCACAAGGGCACGCACGGCGGGTTTTCTCTGGGCCGGGGCGCGCTTCAGATTACACTGAAAGAAATCATTGAGACGTTGGAAGGTTCTCCGGTGTTCGAAGTGTTTTGCAGCCCTGAAGTACGCGAGAAAATTGTGTGTGAGCATTTTGAGCAATGCAGTGTGCGGCCCCTCTGGAACAAACTTGCGGAATTAATGGACCGATTTACGGCCTCAGTCACGCTTGATTTTTTAGTGCAAGATGAAAAGACAGTGATGGCCCGGCTCGAGAGCCTTGTAAAAGAGGGGGGGACGGTGCCGGGGAGTTCTAAAGCCTCGGCGGTTTCGAAGAAACCCATCTACATGGATCATCACGCCACGACGCCGGTAGATCCGCGTGTTTTGCAAGTCATGCTGCCATGCTTTCAGGAAGATTTCGGCAATGCCGCCAGCCGCAGCCATCCGTATGGCTGGGAGGCCAACAAAAAGGTTGAAACGGCGCGCCTGCAGGTGGCGCGTATTATTCACGCTGATCCGCGTGAAATTGTTTTTACCAGCGGGGCGACGGAGTCTATCAACCTGGCGATGAAAGGCTCTGCCGAAATTTATCGTGAAAAAGGCAATCACATCATCACTCAGGTGACAGAGCACAAGGCCGTGCTCGACAGCGCGCGCCGTCTCGAGACCAAGGGCTTTCGCGTGACTTATCTGGGAGTCGATCGTCACGGACAGATTCGTCTCGATGAACTCGTTCAGGCCCTGACGCCTGAGACCACGCTGATCAGCATTATGGCGGCCAATAACGAAATCGGAACCCTTCAACCGATTGAGGCCATTGGAAAGATTGCCAAAGAATGGGGAGTGCTTTTTCATGTGGATGCGGCGCAGGCAGTGGGCAAAATTCCAATGGATGTGGAGAAGCTGGGCATTGATCTTCTATCGATTACCGCGCATAAATTTTACGGACCCAAGGGAGTTGGGGCGCTGTACGTGCGCCGCAAAAATCCCAATGTGCGGCTGGCGCCGCTCTGCCACGGCGGCGGGCATGAAAACGGAATGCGGTCCGGCACGCTCAATGTGGCGGGGATCGCTGGGCTAGGGGCTGCCTGCGAAATCGCTCAGGCCGAAATGGAAGAAGAGTCTCGCCGGTTAATTTTTCTGCGTGAGCGTTTGAAAACCACCCTTGAAAAACAGGTGGATGAAACCTATCTCAACGGACATCCGATTGAGCGTCTACCGGGCAATTTAAATTTGAGCTTTGCGTATGTGGAAGGAGAGGCGCTCTTGATGAGCTTGTGCGACACCGTGGCGGTTTCATCGGGGTCGGCCTGCTCCTCAGGCAGTACGGAGACTTCGCACGTGCTTAAAGCGCTTGGCACGGGCGGTGATCTTGTGCATACGGCGGTGCGTTTTGGATTGGGCCGGTTCAATACGGTCGAAGAAGTGGATCTTGTGGCTGCAAAGGTGGCCGAAACGGTTAAAAAACTGCGTGAGATGTCGCCGCTGTACAAAGCAAAAATTAGAAATGAGAAGTCGGAAATTTGAAAAGGAGACTTTATGATTAAACTTACCTCCTCAGCGATTCAGGAAGTGGCGAGAATGCTAAGCCAGCAGGCGAACAACGAGGGGCTCGGACTGCGCCTTTGTGTCAAAGGCGGCGGCTGTTCCGGGCTTTCCTATGACATGGCTTTTGACCGTATGAAAGCGGGGGACCAAGCATCTGTTTTTGACGGGGTGAACGTGTTTGTCGATCCGAAAAGCTATCTTTATCTCGATGGCATTACATTTGATTATTCCGACAGCCTGAAAGACAAGGGTTTCAAGTTTGTGAACCCCAACGCGGTCAAAACTTGCGGGTGCGGAGAGTCTTTCTCAGTCTAATGAAAAAAGAGTCTGAAAAGATGATGGAAACACTGAAGCCTCTGCGGGCCGAAATCCGTTTTCTCGGGGGGCTTCTGGGCAAGGTTTTGATTGACCAGGAAGGGCGTGGTTTTTTTGAACTTGTAGAAACGATTCGGAAGATGGCCCTTGAATTGCGTGCTCATTATTCGCCGGCGCTGGAACAGAAATTTCTTCGCAAAATCCGCTCGCTCGACCTAAAAAAACTGACCAAAGTTCTACGGGCCTTCACCGTCTATTTTCAGCTGGTTAATCTTGCTGAAGATAAACACCGTATTCGCCGCAAGCGAGCCTACGAATCGGAAGGGAAAATCCAACCGGGCTCTTACGAAGACATTTTGCAACGCCTCGAGAGCGCATCGATTCCGGCGGGTAAGCTGGAGGCTGCCTTGCGGGAGCTTTCAATTGAACTTGTTCTGACGGCTCACCCGACTGAAGCGCAAAGACGCTCTGTTTTTGAAAAACTTTATTCGCTTGAGCGCCTTTTGTTTGACCGTGAATTCCGCTTGTTGACTCCGCGTGAAAGTATTCGGCTTGAAGAAAAAATTTATGAGCAGATTACTTTGCTTTGGCAGACCGATGAGCTCCGGCGTCGTCAACAGACTGTTTTGGATGAGGTTGACAACGGGCTTTTTTATCTCGATGACATTCTCTTTGAAGGGCTGCCAGACACCCTGCTGCGATTTTATGATTTAGTGGAAAAACGCTGGCGAAAAAAGCTGAAACCGCTGCCCTTTTTGAGGTTTGGTTCCTGGATTGGCGGTGATCGTGACGGCAATCCCTTTGTCAATCATGCGATCACGTTTGAAACTTTGCGTCGCCAAAAAGAGCTTGTGATTCGGAAATACATCCAGACGATGAAACGGCTGTTGCAGCATTACAGCCAGTCGATCCATTTGACAGGCGTCTCCAGAGAATTATTGCGCTCGATTGAGGATGATGCAAAGCGCCTGCCGCGTTTTGCCGAGGCGTTGAAACATAAAAGTGCGGGGGAACCCTATCGTAAAAAAATCTCATTTATACAGCGCAAACTCGTGAATACCCTGCGCATGAATGCGCTTGAATCTGAGCGTCAGACCGCGGCGGATGCTACCATCGAAACGCGTTACGCGACCCCTGAAGAATTCCGGGCAGATTTAGAGCTTCTGCTCCACTCCATTCGAAAGCATCATGGCGCGGCGCTTGCCGGTCCGCTTGAAAAACTGCTTTTCACGCTGGATCTTTTTGGATTTCATTTCGTGTCGCTGGATATTCGGGAGAACGCGGAGATGATTCAGGGAACAGCCCGCGAAGCCGCGGCGCAGGTTCTTCCCCAGGGCGGTAAAGTGCCGCCTGGGTTATCCGAAGGGGAAGAAACGGCTTTTTGGACACGCCTTTTGGAACGCCGCATGTCGATGGGGCTTAACCAGCTCAAGTTATCGGCCCCCAATCGTGAAGTGATCGATACCTTTAGAATGATTTGGACTTTGCGTGCTCAGTTTGGTGCGGCGGCTGTTCAGAGCTACGTGGTGAGCATGACACGCGGGCCGCAGGATATTCTTGCGGCGCTTTGGCTCGCGCAGTGGGCTGGCATTCAGGGATTAAAACTGGTGCCGCTTTTTGAGACCCTCGAAGATCTGCGCGCTGCCGGCCGCTCCATGCGTATTCTCTACCGCCATCCTATTTATAAAAAACACCTGCAATCGACGGGCGGTATTCAAGAAATTATGCTTGGTTATTCTGACTCCAATAAAGACGGTGGGTTTGTTACGTCTCACTGGAGGCTTTATCAGGTGCAAAAAGAACTGACGATGGTTGCGAAGGAATGCCGAATTAGGCAAACGCTTTTTCATGGCCGCGGCGGCAGTATCGGGCGGGGCGGGGGTCCCGCCAACCAGGCGATTCTTGCTCAGCCGCGCGGCACCATCCAGGGGCGCATTAAAATCACCGAGCAGGGTGAGGTGATCTCATCTAAATATTCTAATCCACACACCGCAGAGCGCAACCTTGAGCTGGTGGTCTCGGCCGTTTTAGCGGCCACACTTTTGGATTGGAAACCGTCGGTTCGCAGTGAGGCGTGGGAAAAAATAATGGAGGAATTGTCGGTCGAGGCTTTGCAGAGCTATGCCGGGTTTGTGCACGCCGGGCGGGAATTTATGGAGTATTTCAGCGCGTCGACGCCGATTCAGGAAATTTCAAGTCTGAATCTTGGTTCGCGGCCCGCGCGCCGGCGCGCGGCCGGAGACTTTCGTGATTTGCGCGCGATTCCGTGGGTGTTCAGCTGGATGCAATCGCGCCAAACCGTGCCGGGCTGGTTCGGGTTTGGCTCGGCCTTTAATGCGGTGGTGCACCGGCAGTCGGCCGCCGCGCTTTCGACTTTTCGCGAGATGTACCAGGAGTGGCCCTTTTTTAAAGCCTTGGTGGATTTTATGCAGATGAGCACCCAAAAAGCGGATATGCACATCGCCCGGCATTATGCTAATCTGGTGCCCAATGCCGGGGTGCGTGAAGATTTTTTTGGGCGTATGCGCGAAGAGTATGAGTCTACCGTGCAGGCGCTGCTGCTGATTACTCAGCAGGAGCATATTTTGGATGGGCAGTATGCGCTGCAGCATTCCATCCGGATGCGCAATCCTTACGTCGATCCGCTCAGTTACGCTCAGGTGACATTGATTGAAAAAATAAGACGTTCCTCCAAAACAGGCGATCGCGAAACACTTCAGCGTGTGATTGCGTTGTCCATTAACGGTGTAGCGCACGGCCTTCGAAATACAGGATAGTATGAAAATTCTGCAGCGTTATGTCGGTCGCGAGATTCTTCTCCCCTTTGCGATTTGCGCCGGAGTGCTCAATTTCATTTTTATGGCGGGGTACCTGGTTCGCGCCGCTGATTTTATTATCGGCCGCGGCGTGCCGCTTTGGGATACGCTAACCCTCTTGTTTCTGGCCATGCCTGAGATGATGAGTTATACGGTCCCTACCAGCCTTTTGACGGCGGTGATGATTATTTTCGGCCAGCTTTCCCAGCACAACGAATTGCGTGCCATGAAAGCCTCCGGCGTCCATTTGATTTACGTGATCGCGCCGGCACTTGGGCTTGGACTGCTGGTCAGTGTGTTGATGCTTGTTTTTAATGACCAGGTGGCGGGGCAGGCGAGTTTTGAATTGCGCCGCACCTCAAAGAAACTTTTAATTAAATACCCCAAGGCGCTGTTGCAGGCGGGCCGGTTTGTGACGCTGAATGATCACATTACTTTTATGGCCAAGGAGATTCATGGAGATGACATGCGCGATATTATTGCCTATGAGGTAGAGAATGCCGACAAACCGGTGCGAACCATTCTGGCGGACCGTGGCGAGATTAAAACAAGCCATGAGGGGTCTGAAATGCGGGTTTTGCTTTATGACGGTAGTATTTCTGACGCCCAGAGCGAAGGGGTGAACACCATGCAATTTCAAACCTACGAGTTTCCTCCGGTGGACACTTCAGATATTCGCAATATGCAAAAAAAACAGCGTGAATTAACGCTGGCTGAAATGCTGGGTTCGATCAGCCGTGAAAGCAAAACTTTATCGGTCGAAGATAAACTCCGAATCATGATTGCTTTTCACAACCGCATTGCGTTTGCGTTCGGCAGTTTTATTTTCGTTTTGATCGGTGTGCCGGTGGCTATTTTGGTGAGGCGCGGTGAGATCGTAGTGAGCCTTGCGCTGTCGATGGCCGCAGTCGGAATTTACTACGTCCTTTTTGCCGGAGCGAGTGCTCTGGCCCTTCATGGAACGGTGATGCCGGGGCTGGCTCTCTGGTGTCCCAATCTAATTTTGTTTATCTCAGGGGCGTGGCTTTTGCGCCGCGCCGTCGCTTCTTAAGGTTCTGCAAAACAATCCCATAGACATTTGTCCATGGGATTGTTTTGCAGAGCTTAAGAGCGCAAGTGGTGCAGAATGTCGCGTGGTTTTTCTAGCAGGATATCGGCGCCCGCTGCCGTCAAAGCGGTTCTGGCGGTCTCGGGGTCGTGAGCCATACTTGGAAATCCCACCGCATGGATGCGAAGGGTGTCTTTGGCTTTTCTGGCGGCCAAAATGTCATCGGGCAGGTCTCCGATGTAGATGAATCGTTTCTTCTCGCCGAGGTGTTCCGCCGTCTTTAATACCGAAAAGGGATGGGGTTTACGCAGGGATCGCCCCTGGATGCGCTCCGCTCTTTTCACCTCATCCATGGTGGTGATTGACTCAAAGAGCTCGCGAATGCCGAAGCGCTTCAACACATAGACCGCTTCAAAACGCGAACGGCCCGTGGCAATACCGAATTTGAGCCCCATTCCTTGTAATTGCTCCAGCAGGGGTTTGCGGAAAATCAGCCGTTCCTTGAAAATCAATCCGCGCTTTTTCCACGACTGCGGCTTGCGTTTTTCGCAAAGCCAGAGCAGTTTCGGGCCGAGATAAATTTCCTGAAAAATCTGCCGAATTTTTTCGATGGTGACTCGGGGCGAGCGGCCGAGTTGACGGACAATCCCTGAAACCCCCAACGGTTGTTCGGGAAGCCCGGCGGCGAACCCCGCCAGATCAATCTGCGCTTTGAAGGCATCGGCCGTATGGGCTGACGGTTTCAGCGAGAGCAGGTAAGTCAGCAGGCCATAGCAGCAATCCCAGTCGTCATTAAATCCCCCCAACAGCTTGAAAGTTTCCACATCCTGAGCGCTGAGAAAAAAAGGCGTTCGGGCTTTGCGCGGCGGCGGTACGAGAGGAACGCGTCCCTGGGTCAGGAAAATTTCAACCGTCCAGCGGATGGAATCCAGATAAGACGTGCGCGTATCCACCAGTACATTATCAATATCAAAAATCAGTGCGTCGTAAGCTAAGGGTGTTTTCATCGGGTCTCTTTGTTTGGACTTTGTTCGAAAATCTGTACTGCATACGATAGCGCAAGACCGAGTAACAGGGAAGCAATTGTATCCGAGGGCCAGTGGCGATTATACGCTACGCGTGCAAATGCGGTGCTTAGCGGGAGTAACAGAATAAGCCATCGCAGGCGCCAGGCGCGAAGCCGGTGAAATAAATAACCCGCAGCTCCGGCGATCATGGCGACATCGCCGGAGGGGAAACTTTGGAAAGCCCTCTCATCCTGCCAGAAGCCCGAAAGATTAAAGAAACTAAAGGCCCCCAAGTCGCTGTAGGGACGAGCGCGCAGAATCATGAATTTAATTGCCGTCGTGGCGATTCCAGTCACGGCACTTGCGAGACTGGCGCTAAAAATAAAATGGCTGTATTTTTTCGGAGCCCTTGCGAGGAATGTGATCAAGTAAATCCCAATCAACACCGCCAGTGTATTCTTTCCGATTTGATGACCGAGCGAAGCCCACGCCGTAAAAACAGGGGTCTGAAGCGACTGAAGGGCCGTTCGCAATACCGGGTCTGCCAGCATCAACATCGCCAGACCAGTGAACGAAAAGAGAATCGGTAAAAACCGCAGGGCGGAACAAGCCTGCTTCGCACGGTTTTTGAAGTTTGAAAAATAGCCCCGTCTGATTTCGCAGAAGACAATCAGTACGATCAGGATGCCTGCCAGTGGTTTGGGTGAAAACGTAGGAATGTATTCCATGGGGTCTTACTTTCGGTGTTGAGATTGCATGAAGGCTCTGCAAAACAATAACACAGGCATGTCCATGTTATTGTTTTACAGAGCCTAAGCACGTTCTTATACCGTTATTTTCTTAAATTTGTCAACTGAGGCGAGAGGATGTTCTGTAAGCTCATGGCATCATTGGAGTTGTAGTGTTTGTTATTCCGCTAGACGTGAGGTACATTTTGTTTAGAGCTCATTCTTGGTTAAATTTGGATGCTAATGATTGAAATTTTAGGTGGGTGGAGTTTGTTTAATGCCGCAATGAAGTCTGTGTCATGAGGAGTTATGCTGAATAAAAAAAAGCGAATGAGAGCTGGGCTGAGAGTTTTTTATGTGCCCGCCGCGCCTATGAAAAAAATCAAGGGAATGACTGCCATTGTGGCGGCGGTCACATTCCTGCTTTCTGGCTTCATCACTCCAGAAACGAGCTGGGCTGCCCCTGCTGAAATCCCGCTTGCGGCTCTAGTCCTGCCGGGCCTTGTCAAAGACATTGCACTGCCCGCCGCACTTGGGAAGATTGAAGAAACTTATCAAGGGCGAGAGGGGGGGCTGGTGGTGTTGGTGCAGGATGCACACGCGGTGCCTGATGCGCAAAAAAGCATTCAAAAAATCATCAGCTATTTTCAGCAGAAACACGGCCTCAGTTTAGTTGCCCTCGAAGGGGCTCCCGGCGATTTGGATCCCGAACTATTTCGAACTTTTCCCAATGCCACCAAACTGAGGCAGGTTTTTAAAGACTATCTTGATCGCGGAGAGCTGACAGGCACCACGGCAGCGGCCATTTTCAGTCCGCAAAGGCTCAAGTACACCGGGGTTGAAAATTGGAAACTTTATGAAGAGGGGTTGGCTTGGTTTCTCAGGGCCAAGGAAAAAGAAGCCGTGATTCTTGAGAGTCTTGCGCAACGGCGGAATGCCATGCATGAAAAAAAGAAACAAGTCTATTCCTCCCAGCTTCTTGAAGTCGATGAGGCGTTGGGACGTTTTCAGAAAGAAAAAACCGATTTGCTGACTGTGCTCAGCCTGTTGGCTGGCATTAAGGCTCCAGCGACCGGGAGTGAGTTGGAAACTCTTTTGCATCAAGCGCGTATCGATCCTAAACGCACCGAAAAGCTCGATATAGAAGTTCGCCACATGGCCGGGGCTATCCGGAAGAAGATGCGCGGTGCCGCCCCGGGTGCGGATCATAAACTGGAAATAGAGTTTCAGGGAAAGTACCAGGAGTTTCTGACGTCGAGCCTTACTCCCGAGCAATTTGCCCTCGTACTTCAAAAGGTTGCCGCCCAAATGGGTTTGAAGTTGAAGCTCTCTGAAGAGCTGCTTTCTCAGACGCACCGTGAAATTCAGGTGCGGCAAATTGAAGGCACGCGGCTCTTTCGCGATTTTGATCAGTATGCGCGCAGTGTGAAAGAAACCCTTTTCGAAAACGAAGCCCAGCGGGCATTGGATCAGGAAACCGCGACGTTAAATCTGCTCGACCGGCTGGCGCGGCTTGTGCTGGATCAGGAGGACTGGCAGGCGCTTCAAAACCAGCAAGCCGGCGCGGAGGATATGGCCTTGCGCGAACTCTTCAAGCCTGCGTTTGCTTTCTATCAAAACGCGAAACAGCGCGACCGTGCTTTTTTTAACAATCTGAAAAAGAATATGAAGGCAGGCGGGCAAGCTGGCGCGCTTTTAATCACAGGGGGTTTTCACACCGAAGGGTTGAGCCAGCTTCTTAGCCGCGAGGGGTTTTCGCATGTGGTCATCATGCCCAAGATTCAGAACTTGCCACAGATCAATCATTACGAAGAACAGATGCATGGCGGCGTTTCGTGGAAAAGCTATTTTAAGGTCAAAAACGGTAAACTGAATTTCTACGAAGCCTTTGTGCGCGGCGCGCGCGACCGCCTGCTCGGCCAGGGCCAGGGACTGTCACTGCTTTCGCAAGGGACTGTCCCTTTCAGTTCGCGCCTGCTCAAACAATGGCGCGATGCGATCATTCGCGACCTCTCGGTCAAAGGTCGCATCACCGAAGCCGGAAAATATACGCGCTTTCTCGATGAGTGGGCAGAGGCGCAAGGCCCAGCGCTCGCCGCCGCAAACGATCTCGAGAGCCAGTGGTTAGCCAACATCACGCGCTTTATGGACGGCCTGCGCGGCCTTGAAACTCAAAACGCCTTAACCCCGCCCAACGTCGCCAAACTTCTCAACGTTTCGGGTATGGGCTCCGGATTTACTTACAGCCAGCTTGCTGCAAATTCTGAAGTCCGTACAACTGGAATACTCCAATTTGAAAATGGGGGACTGATCGCCGAACCCAATGCTGCTGCACCCGCCTCCGCCCGTTCGGCCTCAGGACGTAATGCGCCTGAGCAGTCCTCGCGTCTCGCGAGGGCCGAAGTGCGGCAGCCCACCAAGGCTGCCGCGTTGGAAATTTACGGAGGAGAAGAAACAAGGCGGCACTTTTATGATTCCGGCCAAGCCATGATTGGCGTTCAAGGCGGATCTATCTATGACAAGACTCAACTCACAGGAGCGGAAATTGTAAGAGGGATTGAGGCGGGTGTTATCGTTCCAAGAGAAGACCAGCGAGACCTCGTTTTTCTAAAGGGAAAGGCAAAAGCAGATATCCCGTCAGAAGTGGCACTTGCTCAACAGCGCGAGGAACAAACGCAGCCTCAGGTTCTTACAGCAGAGGATGCTTTTGATTTTCTTAGAAAACATAGCGCGATGTACGAGCAAAGCCAGTTTAGTCCTGGCGGAATGATAAAACATTTAAACGCGGATGGAACGGTGGGTGACTACAGCGGTGAGCAAGTGAGTTATGTCGAGGCAGAACGTGGCATCAAGGCGGGCATCATCATTCTACGGCCGGATGGAAAGGATCTTGTTTTTATTCACGGGATAAAAAGCAAAAGGGAGATTCCGTCAGCAGCGGTGCTTGCTCAACAGCGTGAGGAGCAAATGCGGCCTCAGATTTTTGCAGAATTAGATCGATTGACTCAAAGTTGGAGCGAAAAAAGTTTTTACTATGCGACCGATGTGAAAGGTAAAAGCGTTGTAGTCAACGGCGAGCCTGTCCTCATTACCTATGACCATTGGCAAGCATGGCGCAAGGAACGAGCCGCTCAATGGATCCGCAAGGCCAATGAAGCGCTGCAACAAGCGGACACAGGGGTTGCCTTGGAAACAGCTCTGAAACTTGCGAAAGGGAATCTCAACCGGATCAAAGTTTTCGGGGACGAAAACGACGCGCCGGCAAGGGCATTGACAAACGCTGTCAGGGCGGCTGAGCAGCGTCTGCGCGACATGCGTGAAAAAGAAGAAGCGGCCGATCCCAAAGAAACGGCTCAATTCTGGCACACTCTTTTTTCAGCGTTAACGGGAAGACAGCGTTTTGCAGGTGGCATGAGCCTTACTGATTGGGAGAATAAATTTGATAAACCTTTCAACGTTTCTCGAAGGCGGGCGATCGAGCTATGGAATCAGTCGGTTCAAGTGGAGTTTCGGTTTGTGACAGATTTATTGACGACAGACCAGCTCAAAAGTTTGTTGCGGAGCACGCTCAATGGCGCTGATTTTGAGGCGCGTACCCTCGAGGCCGCCTTGGTAGAAGCTCTTTATTTTGCCGAACAAAGCAACCAACCTGCGCAGGCACAGGAAGCCCGTGATTTAATTGTCAATATTAAAAAACTAACCTCTCTGAGAGAGCAGCTTTCAGTTGTTTCGTCGAATATTTACAGTTATGTGAATGACCCAGATATTCTGAAATGGGCCCAAGGCCGCTTGCAAGAGATCTCCCAGGAGCTTGCTGCCTTTCCCTCCGGCGTGGTACGGCAGGGACTCGAAAAAAAGATTGAGGATGCCCAAAGAAAGATTTCTGACGCAGAAGATGTGGTTTCAGCTCGAGTGGCTCAGTGGCAGGTGACCGTTCGCACGGCCGGCGCCACGATTGAAGAGCGGTTGTCTTTCTTCCTCAAAGAACTTCTCGTTACAATCCTGGATCATCGCGGGATTGGAGAAAAATATAAGGGCATTGGCAGGGATCAGTTAGTCTCAATTGCCGGGAGTATCGACCCTGCGTTTACACAGATTCTGGCCGCTCTTTTTAATCTCGAACGTCAGGCAGCCTCCGATAAAGAAGCAGAGAACGATCTCAGGGGTTATGAAAACGGGCTTGCGAATGTCCAGCTGGATATCAACGAATATTTGATGCATCACGGATTTCTCACGCATCTTTCCTTTGAGCATCTTTCGGACGCGAAATACACTCGCCCAAAGGTTCTTTTCCGTGTCGGACAGATCTTGAATTGGGGCCGCGAGCGTATCTATTTTCTGGGCGATGAAATCGTGGTGCCACTGCATCTGGAAACGGTCGCGCTGTCTGAGGGGGCTTCAGGCGCGATTGATACCAAAGGCATGTCGCTTCTGGCGGGCGATGTAGTGGTTTGGCTGGACGGGGAGCAAAAACAAGCGCAAGAACTGGCTGAGAAAGTGCAGGCGTTAACGCGGGGCATGGGGCGAGTCACAGGACTGGAAGCCCTGCTGCTGGCTCAATGGGGACAAATTGGCGGCCGGCGAGCAGATCAAATTTCACTGGAAGACGTTACGGTGAAAATTAGAGCGGATTTAGCCCTGTCTATTGAAATTCATGAGGTCCGGCACAAGTTTGATGAACTGTTGGGCAACCCGGCGATTCGATCTAGCGACGATGCCGAATTTTCTGCATTTTTGGCACAAGCAGGTGTTGAAATCAATGGACTGCTTCCTTACTACAGTCTGCATTCCGATCTCGAACAATTAGTTATTGTTGAGAGAATGGACTCGTATGAAAAGAAAAAAGAACAGAAAGACGGCCCGCACTACCGGGCACGGCTTGCAAAAATCAACGCCCTTGCGGGGGCTTACAATGGTAAGCACGCCAGTGAGCCCCTCCCCCTGATCGAGGCTGCGCCTGGCAGCTACCCAGCCCAATTAGAGCGAGCGGCAGATCAGATCGCGCAGGGTTTGAGTCAAGTGGATGGGGGCGACTTACTGGAAATGACGGGTCAAATCTACCGCGCTCGTTTCCAGCGAGATCTGCAGGTCGGTTCCTTTCAGGAGGGGCTGGGGCCCCGGACTTATCAACGAGCAGGTGAATTTCTTCAGGATCTTCTGCCGATGTTTCAAGGTGAGCCGCGCAGGCGTCAAAGGAAGCTCATGGTGGCCTTGAGCCGTGCGGTGGCTGAAGTTCGGTTACAAGGCAGGGATGTGGGGCAGGCTGCGGTTAATGCGATTGGTTTTTTAGAAAGAACCCGGGATCTTGAAATTACATCAGATGTTTTGAAAGATTATGTCAAGCTGCGCCGGCCTGAATTTTTGGAGACATTAAGAGATGTCAGGGCCGCGCTTCTCAGTAGATTAAAGCCGGATCTTGCGCAGAGTTATGGGGAGGCGGCTTTCGTACTGCGCAGAAAAACTACCCTGATCGAATATGTTTTGACCAATATTTCTACCGCTCGCTCAGAAAACAGAGATGCCTTCGGGCAGTTTGCGCCTCCCATGGCGAGATCCGAAGTGCGGTCCGGCCCAACAGGCCGGCCGACAGGCCGGTCCTCGTCTCCGACGAGGGCCGAAGTGCGGTCCGGCCCAACAGGCCGGCCGACAGGCCGGTCCTCGTCTCCGACGAGGGCCGAAGTGCGGATGGTGGTCACAGCGGAGTCGATTATTGAAAAGATGAATCAGTATCAGTTAATTAATCCGGATGAGCTTAAGACTGTGACTGCAGCGGCTGCTTCCCTGGTCGCAACGCAGCAAAAAGCAGCTGGGGTCTCAGACGAAGATCATGAAATCAACCTTGTTGAAGAAATTCTTGTTCAGTTAAGGCAAGAAGATGTCAGAAGTTTTGGAGATGAAAACTTCTTTTCGCAAATCAAACAGAGAATCAACAAGTTTGAGCCGGATATAACGCTTCGCAAAGGAGAGCGTTTGATCAGTCAGGGAGAAAAGCTGAGCTCTTTTTATCTGCTTGTTTCCGGCGATTTGGAAATTCAAGGGGTCGGACGGATGAGTTCGCCGTCGATCATTGGCGAAAGCGCATTGGAAAAAGGCAGGTTTGCCGGGGCCAATGTGATTGCAGCCAGTGCTGAGGTTAAGCTGATTCGGATTTCAGGCCGGGAGCTTAAAAAGAAAGAAAATGAGGATTTGAAAAAACAAATTTTACGCTACTTCGGATTTAAGAAAGAAAGAATGCGCCGCCAAATAATCCGGGAAGCGATGCTGCAGAAAATGCGGGAAGACCGCCAGGAGGCGCTGCCGCCGGTTCTTGGCCAACCGCCAGTGCTTGAAGGAGCCCCTGTGCCAATCCGGGAAATAAAGCCGGAAAGAATTGACACGATCATTGACGGGTTGATCCGCACTGGATATTTTCAATCTTTAGAAGGGTTGAAAGGCAAAGGCTTGGATTCGCCGGAATATCAGGCCTTGCGGGGTTTGATGCTGAAATTTATTGTTGAGGATAACAAGGGCTTCAGTGTTTACAGCCAGGGCGAAGTGATTGATTCGCCGCAGGCGGGCCCGCGCGGGCATGGACTTCTTCACTTTGTGATGGATGGCGCGGCGGAAGCGGAGCGTTCCGATGGCTCAAAAACTCAATTTCCGGTCGGCAGTGTTTTTTCGGCCGGCGTGATTTCCAGGGGGAGGGCTGTTGAAACCGTGGTACGGGCCAAGAAAACAGTCATCGCGTTCACTTTGAATGAAACACAGTACGCTGAGCTGATTCAGTTGCTGATTCGCTTGAATCCTTCGCAGCGCACCCCGATTCAGACCGCCGAGGAGCCGTTGCTTCAAAAGTTGACTGTTTCTTATCAAAATGCCGATGTCTCGCTGCGGCGTGTCCGCAGGGTTGAGGAAATCCTTGTGGATAGCACGATTTCTCTTGAAGTGAAACACAACATTCTTGAAGGAACACACTCTTTATATAACCAGATCAAAGCTCAGGATTTTGTGGTACAGGACCCCCACGGCAACTGGTTCGGAATCTCCGCCGCTTTGCACCAGGATGTTCAGAAAGCCGGAATGAACCGGGTTTTAATCCGCAATTTTAACGGCCCTCCGCAATTCAAAGGCCTTTCCCACGCAGAAAAAATACAAGTTGCTTCGAGTATGGAAACCTTTGAGGATCCGTTTTCGCAGGAGTTTGAAGCTGAAGGGGAATGGCTGAAACAGAAAGTCATCAGTCTTTCGGCAGAAAGTCTAAACCGGGGGGACCTTTATCTTGTCAGTTCACCGACGGTTTCTGGAATGCAAGAGACGGGATCTCAAAAATGGTCCGGCGATGTGAGGGTTCAATTTGTGCTTAGGGGAGAAGGGGCGCAGGCTGAAAAAGAAGGGGCGATCACGATTCAAATAGAAAATGGCATCATCGACCCGCGTACAATTTTATCCATGATCCAGCAACAGGCGGAATTTTCGCCGCTGATTTCCCAAGGATACCGTGTTCAGTTTAGGGATGCCGGATTCACCGTTCCGGCGGCCTGGAGAATTCACAGAATTAATCGGGGAAAATATCAGGATCAAATTGAAAGAGCCCAGGAATCTTCCGTTGATTTTTTTCTCGATGAATTGGCCACGGCGGGCTACAACGTGGAGCGCGATGCGCCTGAGAGCCGAAGGGCGGAGGTTGAGCAATATATTCGTGAGGCCTTGGCAAGAATAGAGGCGGTGAGTCATGCTTCTCTTACAGTGTTAACTCAAAGCTCCCGCCGGGATGTGTTCAATTTGATTCGTACGTGGCTAAGATTCTATCAATCCGGCCGGAAGATTTCGCAGGAAAAAGACAATCTCGATATGCCGACGCTTCGGGTTTTGCTTCACGAGTACGTGGATGTACTCAATAAGGACTATGTGGCTGAGCTCAATAATAATCATGGCGGCGCCTCTTCCGACCTGATTATTTTACCTTCCATGGTTGACAATGACCTGCGATCAGCCGACCAGAAAAATGGAACATTGAAGA
>CAYMUZ010000226.1:0-6818 GCA_964393875.1 uncultured bacterium
GGGGCATTTGGATGTGAACCTGCCCGGCAATTTTCTGCTTGTGGAAAATTTAAAACTTTACAACCCTGCGGGTTTTCCTGAAGAACCCATGGTGAACTTGCCCGAAATTTATGTGCATTATGATTTAGGCGCAATTTTGGCTGGCAAAGTCCATTTGCAGGAGCTTCGGTTTGCGCTCGAAGAATTTTCTGTCGTGAAAAATCAAAACGGTGCGCTCAACCTAGATACGCTTAAGGCGTTGGCCGACAAACAGCCGAAACCCGTTGCAGAGCAGGCCCCGAAAAAGGAAGGGAAAGGCGCAAAAACTGAAATTCAAATCGACCGGTTCCATCTCAAGATCGGCCGCGTATTTTTCAAAGACTATTCGGGCATAAATCCGTCGGTCAAAAAGTTTGAAGTGAACATTGATGAAACTTATGAAAATATTACCGATCCCGACAACCTTGTGCGTATGGTGGTGGCCAAGGCCTTGATGAATACGTCGATTGCCTCGCTCACCAACTTTGATTTGGCCGAATTGCAGTCGAGCGTGACAGGATTGATGGGGGGAGCGGTCGAAGGCGCGCAAAAACTGGCCGGGAACGCGCTTTCCGGGGTGGCGGGTGGTGCTGCCGAGTTAAAAGTCCTGACGGAAACTCCGCCGAAAGAATGGGGCCAAGATGCCGCGAAGGCCGGAGGTGAAATGGTGGTGGCTGCCGGTGATACGGTGCAAGGCGCTGCTGCGTTGCTCAAAGCAAAAACGTCCGGGCTTGCCGGCGGATTTGCCGAAAAATTTAAAGCCGCGGCTGATAAGACGCAAAACTCTTCTAGGGGCTGATGAAACCAACCCTTTTTCTGTCATCGGGATGGATTTTTCTAAGCGTTTTAGCCGCAGGAAATCTTTTTGCGGAGGGGCCGACGACGTACACGCCTGTCACCCTGCTTGCACTGGGGGATTCAATTACTGCGGGAACTCCCGGATTTCATTCTCCTGCCGAAGTGCCCCCCGACGGTCGCGGTAACCCCGAAAGCCAGTATGCCTACTGGATTCACAAGAAACATCCTGAGTGGACCGTTCTTAATCGCGGTATTCCCGGCCAAGTCACCGAGGATATCTTAGGGCGCACGGACAATGAACTCGTGCAGGCCAACCCTGGGTTTGTGATTTTAATGGCGGGCGTCAACGACATCTATCGAGGCTATCCGGCGGCACGGGCTTCTGCAAATTTGCAGGCCATCATTCTAAAAATTCAGGCGCGTAAGATTCCGCTCATGCTGCTTACGGTACTGCCGTTTCGAGGAATGACCCCCGCGCAAATTCAGGCATTGTCTGCTTTGAACCAATGGATTCAATCGTTTGCCCGCCAGAACAATTTTGGTTTTGCCGATGCTTTTTCAGCGATGCGAGCCTCGGATAATCCGTTGCGGCTCGCCAGCTCTCGCGATGGCTTGCACCCAACCGTGCTGGGATACCGGAAATTGGGTGAGGTGATCACGGCGGCTCTCGAAGAGTGGTTTGCAGCGCACCGTATGAAAATTCAGGGATAAAAAATGGGTAAGTGGATCACGATTTTAATCGGCATTGGTTTATTGGCGCGTGCGAACGTCGATACGGCACCCAAGCCGCAAAATCCGGGAGCCGTTTTCAACCGTATCCTTGTCGCGGCCTCAGGGGGGATTCAGGAGGCTGCTTCGCGCAGATCTTTTAAACTCAAACCAATGAACGATTCGCTTGAGAAAACCGCGTTGGCGGTGCGCTCGATGTCGGGGCTGTTCCGCCGGGCAAATCAGGGGAAAACCGCAGGGGAAATTCCGGGGTCTGAGGCCCATGCCCGGCAGCTTTTAGACGAGGCGCGGCAAGCCTATCCTGAAAACAGTTTTGCCATTCTTTTGCAGGCGATCTTAAGCAATGCCGCTGGTAATATGATTCAGGCCAATCAATTTTTTGAAGAGTATCTGCAAAAAAGCAAAACCCACTGCGAATTTGATCGTGCTTTCATCAAATGGGGTGAGTTTCATACCCTGCGCCGCATTGTTTATGAGCTGCTGCGCTCACGCGGCGTAAAATTTGAGGGGCGTGAGAAAGAAATTCAGGCGGTGGTGCCCTACGCCGAGTTTATCCGCTTTTTAACGCATCCGGCATCTGAAGACCGGGTGATGAATCTTTTTTTCATTACAGTGACTCTAGGAGGCGCGGTCTTACTCGTGTTTGCGTCTCTTGCGCGGATGGATTTTATCCGCTTTCCAGGTTTCAGCTTGCTCGTGTTTTATATGGCGGCTTGGCTTGCCTACGGCTGCTGGATTGTCGATCTGGCATTTGGCCTACCGTTTCACTTACGGCGCGTTGAAACCAATTTTTTCTTTTTGGGTGGTGGATTGTTTTTGGCGGCGTGGGAAGGCTATCTTTACTGGAAAGAACTCCATGGGCCGCTCGCGCCCGGTTATAAACGTTGTCCTCATTGCCGCGAGGTGATTGTCAGTCTTTCCGTGGAGTGTTTCAACTGCCGCAAACCTGTCTAGAGTCTAAGTTCCGCTCAGGGGATTTTTCAATTGAGACCAATCAGGTTCCTGAGTTCCTTCAGGCAGGTGATAGGCGTCAATGATCTCGCGCATTTCGGTGAGTGATTGTGAGCGGTTGATGCTGCTGCGAAAATCATGCGAACCGGGATAGTGTTTAAAGTACCAGCAGATCATGTGTTTGGATTTTAAGAAAGCCAGCCGTTCCCCCTCGGTTTGAATCTGCAAATCCAGATGATGCAGCACGGTTTTTTTTCTTTCCACAAATGGGGCCGGCGCTGCGGTTGTCATGCCGCTCATTGAACTTTCAATGTCTTTATAAATCCATGGGTTTCCGAGTGCTCCGCGTCCGATCATCACGCCGTCACAGCCGCTGGTTTCCATCAATCGAAGGGCGTCGCGCCCGCTGGTGACATCGCCGTTTCCAAACACCGGAATGGTCACGGCTTTTTTCACTTTACCGATCGCTTCCCAGTCGGCGCTGCCGCTATAGCCTTGCACGCGGGTGCGCCCGTGGACCGTGACGGCGGAGAGGCCTTCTTCTTCGGCGATTTGAGCGATTTTTACGGCCTCATCGCCGGAAGCGTCCGTAAATCCTTTACGCATTTTCACAGTGACCGGAATTTTTTTAATTTTCTTGAGGATGGCTCGAAAAATTTGCCGCGCATTTTCAGGTTCACGCAAAAGCGCGGACCCGCCGCCGGGCGACACAATCTTGGGAACCGGACACCCCAAATTAATGTCTAAAAGATCAAACCCCATCTCTTCGAGCATCGCGGCGGCCTCACCCATCATGTCGGGCTTACAGCCTACTATTTGGGCTCCCAGAGGACGGTCCGGCTCAAGTGTTTTTAAAAGTTCAAATGTCTTGGGAGTCTTGCGCACCAGAGCCTCGGCCGAGATCATTTCCAGAAAAGCAAACTCCATGCCGTGCTCTCGCGCCAGCAGGCGAAATGCCAAATCAGTGCAGCCGGCCATGGGCGATTGGATGATGCCGCTTTTTAAAGTTAGGGATTTAAGTTTGATCATAGAAAGAAAAATTATATCATACCCATACGAGTGACCCTGAGGATGCTTGAACAACCGGTGCCGGAGTGATGATGAACAACAGAATTTTTTTACTGACTATTGCGGCTCTGCTCCTTTTTTCATCCTGTGCGCCCGCCGAATTTTCCCGCGCGTGGCATGGCCGGTTGATTATGCCCGGCCAGGTGGTTGATCATGTGCCGTGGGTTAGTTCTGAAACTAAGAGTGACGTGGCCATTCGTAAATTGCGCAATACGGTCGATGCCAGTTTTCAGATCGTTCGATTGAATACTGCCGAGAAGCCGCACGTGCATGCAACCCATGACCTGACGGTCTTTGTGTTGAAGGGCCGCGCCTTAATGCATCTTGCCGGACAGACGATCAAGGTGAAGGCGGGGGATGTGATCGACATTCCGCGTGGAGTGCCGCACTGGGTGGAAAATAAATCAAAATCAGGCAGTGAAGTCTTTGCCGTTTTTACCCCGGCCTTTGACGGTAGAGATACAGCCTACCCCGACGCTGCGGCGTGAAGGTAAGCGATTTTACGTTTGTAAGCCGTCGGTTTTTCTTTTGGATTCTCTTTATCCTTCCCCTGCAAGGCTGTGCCACGCAGACAGGTTTCTCAACCTCTTTTCCGGAACGTCTCACCGAATCACAGAATGAATGGCGTTTTCGGCACGGAAAAGATTTTAGACTGAACCTTGCGAGTGTGCCGCAGACCGGTCCGGTGACGTCTTCGCACACAGTGCAGCTGCAAACACTTCTGGATCAACTGGTCGCTGTTTCTCCGCTCGAGGGCTACGCGGTGCGTGTGGCGGTCGTGAACGACCCTAAACTCAATGCGTTTACCGACGGACAGAGTATTTTTGTGACCACAGGCTTGCTCATGACTTTTCAGCGCGATCAAAATGTGATTGCCTCCGTGCTGGCGCACGAGCTCGGGCATATTCTTGGCCACCACGTGCCTGACGAAAAGTCTAGAATCATTGCACTTGAGTATCTCTCGTATCTGACGCCTGCTCTGAGCGCACTGCCCTACGGTGGTTTTTATGGGAGTGCGGCGGGGACAGCGGTGCGTCAAGGCGCAAAGGTTCGCCGCTTTTCGTACAGCCGGGTGCAGGAAAACGAAGCCGATGCGATCAGTGTTTTCCTCGCCTCTAAAGCCGGGTACCATGCGCTGGGTCTGAGTGAGTTTCTGGAGGTTGTGACCAGTTCTGGCTTCGGTTCGCCCAACGCGATCTCGATTCCCACGAGTCTGAGCGCCATTCCCGAGAGCGCACTGGTCGTACTTCTCAGCAGCAGCCCGCTTTATCGCGTCCATCCGCCCTCCAAAGAACGGCAGCAGGTCGTTGGGCTGATGAAACAGCGCGTGAAGGGTGAAATCGACGATGCGGGTCTGCGTAAAAAATTCCGGTGGTTGGCCGCTCTTTACACCACGCTTGAGAGCCGGTCTCCTCAAAAACGACATACGATATAAGGTTCTGGAAGATGACCGAAAATCTTATTAGTCAATTGATTCGTACTCAACGCAGAACGGTGGCATTACAAATCACGCCGGAGGCCCGGCTGATTGTGCGTGCCCCCGAAAAACTTCCGCTCCCTCTGATCCATCAGGTCGTTCAAGAGAAGATGCCGTGGATTTTGAAACGGCAACGCCTTGCTTTGGAGGCGTCGAAGCGGCTGTTGGTAAGAAAGTACGAGACGGGCGAGCGATTTCTCTATCTGGGCGAAGGGTATCCGCTTGGGATTGTTGCGTCGGCAGATTACCCGCTGGTTTTCAATCAAACAGAATTCCTACTCAGAGCAGAATACGTGTCTCACGGGCCGCGCATTTTTGCGCGGTGGTATCAAAAAAAGCTTTATGGCATGATCGGGGGGCGGGTGCGGCACTATGCGAATGCCGCCGGTCTGGAGTACGCAAAAATCTCAGTGACCCATGCGGTTAAGCAATGGGGGTCTTGCGGATCCAAGGGCACGCTTAATTTCAGCTGGCGGCTGATGATGGCTCCCCTAAGTGTGATCGATTATGTGGTCGTTCATGAGCTGGCGCATTTGGAGATTCGCAATCATTCCCGGAGGTTTTGGCGAAAGGTGGGTGCTCTTTTGCCTGATTACCCCATTGCCCGAAAATGGCTTCATGAGAATCAAAGTTCACTCACGGTCGAGTAATGCCGAAGAAGTAGACACTCATTTTTTTAATTCAAAACAGCCGTTCCAATCATGAAAGGATTGACCATGGTACAAGCGAAGGCGAAGCACATTCTTGTCAACGATGAAAAGACCTGTCTTGATCTTAAAAAACAAATCGAGGGGGGCGCTAGCTTTGCGGACGTAGCGGCCAAACACTCGCGCTGCCCTTCTGGAAAACAAGGCGGAGATCTGGGTACTTTTTCGCGCGGGCAAATGGTCCGTGAATTTGACGAAGTCGTTTTTAAGGATGAAGTCGGTAAAACACATGGGCCGATCAAAACACAGTTTGGATATCATCTGATCCTGATTGAAAGTCGTAAAGATTGAACCTGAAAAAAGTGCTGAACTCGAACAGTAAAAAAGAAAGGAAGTTTGTCATGAATCCTCAAGCAGAAATTGTGAGGACTGCGGCAATGGTAGACTATTTGCCACGAGTGACTCGCAGAAATGAGCAAGCAAGAACTTCTCATGCTCATGAAACGGGAGTAGATCATGAAACGTCATTTTGATGATGAGCTTAAAAAAATTAAAGAAAAGTTATTTAAAATGGGCGGTTTAGTGGAGGAGGCTGTTCGCGAGGCTGCGATTTCTCTCTTCGAGCGCGATTCAGCAAGGGCGCGTGGCGTCATTCAAAAAGACCAGGACATCAATAGCTGCGAAATGGAAATCGATGAATTGGGGCATGAATTGATTGCGCTTTATCAACCCGCGGCCGTTGATTTGCGACTGATTACCATGGTTTTAAAAATGACGAGTGATCTGGAACGCATGGGGGATCAGGCGGTCAATATTGCTGAGAAGGCCATCGTCATTAATGAACGCCCGCCCATTCAGACTTATCAAGAGCTTCCGCGTATGGCCGAGGCGGCACGCGAAATGATGCGTCGAGCGTTGGCTGCGTTCATGACCCGCGATGTAGACGAAGCCCGGCGGCTGCTCGAGGTGGACGATATGGTCGATCAGCTCAACGATAAAATTTATGACGAGATTCAAACGATGATGGAGCAGGATCCAGCGCATATTCGCACCGGTGTGAGTCTTATTATGGTGGCGCATAATCTTGAGAGAATCGGTGACCTGGCCACCAATATTGCCGAAGACGTGAT
>CAYMUZ010000227.1:0-10495 GCA_964393875.1 uncultured bacterium
ATTTGAAAAATGTAAGCCAAAGTCCCCGCGGAAAAAACAACTTTTCTCTCGGAAGGAGGATTCGTGGTCAGGGCGCGGTCGATGGAATAACAAGCTCCGAGCGGCAAAAAATTACACCAAAAAAGCACCAGACGGAAAAGCGTGTCCCCCCCCTGATTCACCATCGGATTGCGGTTTTGAATCGAAAGGACTAAAAACCAGGAAAAAAAAGTCGCCCATCTTGTGCGGTACCCCACCAGCAGCATTAGGGCAAACACAATGGATATCCCAAAAAGAAACGCCTGAATTTCCCAGCGCCCGCTGAGCAGATGGACGGAATAAGACCACTCCCCCGAAAAAAATCCCAAAAGAACATCGCGGGGAAGAACGCCAAAATCGGTGTAGTGGGCTTTCAAATCAGCCGCTCGGGACACGACATCGCCAATAATACAAAGAGCCATCGCAATTCGAAAGACCGCAAGGGAGCGAAGATCAAGCCCCCAGAGTTCTTCAATTTTTCTCAGAATCTTTATCATGCTCACTGTTATCGACCAGAATACGGTCAAATGAAGTGCGTGGGCCTTTAGGCTCTGCAAAACAAGGAGGAGACAATCTTTGCGGTGCCACCCATTCTTCGGTTAGAATACCGCAGAGAATGGAAATTGAAAATATTCCAGAGGAGGGCCAACAAGGTGAGTGCTGTTCGAAGTGATTTTTTTTGGAGGCTGGCAAGCTTGGGCCTCGGTGGCATCATCCTCTTTTCGATCTGGATCAGTCTATACTATCCTTGGCAGAAAATTTTATTCACAAACTCCGATTTTGAAAAAGGAGACTTGACCAACTGGGGTGTTGAAGGAAAGGCTTTTGCCAACCAGCCGACTTACGGCGACAATCCGTCTTACCGCTCCCGTGGGATTTCTAATTTGCAGGGCAAGTACTGGGTGGGGACATTTGAAAATCGCCCCACACCGGAGTCCTCCAAAGGCGCCAGCCAGGCCGATGCCCTGGTAGGGAGGTTGGTTTCTATCGATTTCACCCTTGATCGCAGCCGGGTTTGCTTTCTTCTCGGCGGCGGTGATGGCTCGAAAAATACAGGCGTCGGGCTTGAAATAGACAATAAGATTGTTCTTTTCGAGCCGGGCCGCGGCGCATTAATCGGCAGTGAAAAAATGTCACGTATCACTTGGGATGTTTCGAAATGGAAAGGCCAGAAAGCCCATATCGTGGTGCTTGACCAATCCATGGGGGGATGGGGTCACGTGAATGTCGATGATTTCCGCTACACTTAGGCTCCTATCCCGCAAGGTCCGTATCACTCCGCAATTTTTGTGGGGAACTCTCGGTTTGTTTTCGCTCTATTTCATCGGCCTGTATCTCTTCGTCGCACTCTCACGCATTCACTATCCTTTTGAACTGGAGTGGATGGAAGGCGGAATGGTCGATCACATCCGGAGGGTTCTAAGCGGACGGCTGCTTTATGGGCCACCCTCACTGGAATTCGGCCCTGTTATTTATCCGCCGCTTTACTTCTACATCGGTGCGGCAGTCTCTCTGTGGCTAGGCGTTGGGTTTTTGCCATTACGACTTGTTTCACTCTTGGCCTCGCTAGGTTGTTTTGGAATTATTTTCCAGTGGGTCCGGAAAGAAACAGGCAAAGTGGGGCCGGGTCTTTTTGCCGCAGGGCTCTACGCAGCCACGTTTCCGCTCAGCGGAGCGTGGTTTGACATTGCCCGGGTGGATTCTCTTTTTCTCTTTCTGCTGCTTGGAGCGCTTTATTGGGCACTCTTTGCCGATAGACTTTCTCTCGTTCTGCTTTCGGCACTCACTCTCACCCTGGCTGGGCTCACTAAACAAACCGGTTTTTTTATGGCAGCCCCGCTTACCGTCTATTTTTTCTTCACCCGCCCAAAGTACTGTTTTTTTTTCATGCTGACGGCCGCCGCATGGATAGGCGGCTCTCATCTGGTTCTGAATCAGATTCACGCCGGCTGGTACCAATACTACCTTTTTGAAGTGCCGCACCAGCACGAAATTTATTGGAAATCTCTACGCTCCTTCTGGCGCAATGATTTATTACAGCCTATGGGCATCGCCTGCGGGTTTGGCTGCCTTTATCTCATCAGAATTCTTTTTAAAACTTCCCGCCAAAAGGCTTTCTTTTACTGGACTGTGGGGGCAGGAATGCTGACCATCACTGCTCTCAGCCGCGCACATTCACAGGCCTATCGCAATGTTCTGTTTCCAGCTTACGCCCTTATCGCAATCCTGGCGGCGTTGGGAATCACAAATGTCACAGAGGCACGATCGTCGACACGCTATCCACTACTCAGTGTGGGCGCCCTCGGACTGCTTGCATTTTTGCAAATGAGCAGACTGCTTTATGTCCCTACCCCCCAAATTCCCACCGCACGAGATCGCCAGGCCGGTGCGCGGCTTGTCGAACTCATCCATGCCACCCCCGGCGAAATCTTACTCCCTTACCACGGATTTCTACCCACACTCGCCGGAAAGGCAACTTCCGCACAGGCCATGGCAGTCTTTGACATTGTACGTGTTGGCGATCAACAGGGTGGAAAACTGATTGAAAAGTTCAGGCAAGCGGTTCGCACGGGCAGATTTGAAATGATTATCGTCGATCATCTTCCCGGCCTTGTCGTCTTCGAAGAGGCGTTAAAAACGAATTACCACAAAACAGACAATCTCATAAACGATCCTTCTGTTTTCTGGCCGGTCACCGGATCCCGTTTTAGACCGCAGGAAATCTACAGAAAAAATGCCTGACAGCGTGTTTTATCTGGAGGCCTTGGCGTAGCGGAAATCATCGGCATTAATATGTCCCCAATGCCCGGGTCTCCAATCGCGCACCTCAATGGCACCCGTCTTTCCCTTCCACTGATGGACATCCCACAACACATCGTGCATATACTCGCTATTTAACTGCATCCCCCAGCTTGTTTCTACCAACACGGGCTGGCCCTCGACTCTCAGTGCCACGGCCGTATTTTTAGACCCATCGCCCCCGCCGATTTTAAACTTGATCATGTCTGCACGAATATTAAACGGCGTAGAGAGAAGCGTCCCCATGGGTGCATCCCCCTGAATGCCCCCCAATTTCTCACCCGCCTTCTGCCGGTGTTCATGGGTTCCAATCCAAAACCGCCCCTGCACACCACTGCCTTCAAGTCGCTCACGAAAACTCGGATTATCCCCCAGGGTCGGTTGAAATTTAAACGCCTCGCCGCTCATCTGCCAATTCGACAGTGTTCCGGTCTCAAAATCTGAGTTGGGAAAAAGCAAACTCCCGGTCTCACTCTGTTCCGATGTCTGCAAAGGATTGATTTGCATCTCAAAGAAGCCTTCTCCCACAGGTTTGGCAAGCAGTCCATACCGCATTAAACCATCCACCATAGCGCCAAAGGCAACCACCCTCAAGCCCTTCGGCAGCGGCTGCCCCGTATGGCTATCTTTCAACTCGGCCCCACGCGTCAGATAAGCATAAATCTGCCCGCTAAAAAGGTAGCCGCTGACGTGCATATTCCTCTTCTTGCCCTCGCCAAGGCCCTCTAAAAAATAATAAAACCCCATTTGTTCGCCATAGTTAGGCCCGAAATAAACGGCAAACAGTGTATTTTTTTCTTCTTTTTTGATCACGGCACGAATTTTGTTGTACAGCTCGGTATTTTTGCTTTGATCTGTCGCCTCAAAGTTTAAGCAAGTCCACAGACGGATCCCTCCAAAGAGGAACGAAGCGCCCAATACTTTGCTCCAATCAGTCTTTAGAGCGTCCAGTAAGGCATCCATCCCAAACCCCGTAAAAAGGGCGGTGAGATAGAACAGAGGAATGTAATAGACCCTGATATCAAAGATATCGTAGTTCAGATTCCAGATAAAATACGCGACACCAATGAGGGTTAAAAAAAAACGAATGCGCTGTGATTTTAATTTCACAAAACCCGCGATGGCTAGAATGATAAAAAAATTAAACTCCGAAATAAAAAAAGCGGTACTATCTGGTACGACTTTGCCCAGCAATATTTTCCACGAATAGTGAAACATTTTCCGTTTAAAAGGCCCCCCCGTCATAAAAGTCCAGACCTGATTCCATTGAGTAAACTGGTTCTCCAAAAAAACAGCGCGCGCATAAGTTCGCCAAAAGAAATACAGCGGGTAGAGACTAAAAATAAGCCCCGCGCACAAAAGTGAAAAAAGAATAAATTTCTTATCTCGGAATAGACTCGGCCGCTCTCTGAGCCCCAAGAAAAGGCAGGCGGGAAACAAGAAAATGATCGTCATGTGCCCGCCAAGCGCAAGCGCATACAGTGCCACCGCCCTGTAAAGAGGCTGCATCTTGTGACTGGCCTGCCATAACAACAAAGAATGGATGACGGCCGAAAAGAAAAGGCTGTTTAGCGTATAAACTTCCGCACTGACCGCCTGAGACCAAAGGGTGGGCGTTACCCCCAGAAGCAGCGCCGCCAGAATTGCTGAAGACCTGCGGCTTCCGAGCAGTCGTGCCGTGCAGTAGAGAAAGACACAGGTGCCGACGGCACACACGGCTGAAAAAAAGTTAATTCTCCATGCCAATTCACCGATAGGGAGGTAAGACCAAATGTGCGTCAGCAGAATATAAACGGGTTCTCCCGTGGCGTGTCCAATCCCGAGCACACGGCCAAGAAACTGTGCCTTCGTAGCATCTCCCCAGTCATGAATTCCGGGAAGCAGTGTCTTCAAGTACAGCGACCCAAGCACGATGGCGACAAACACCGCGGCAAAGACGTCTGCATGATCGGTGCGCACTGTGCGCATCCATAAAGAGGATTTGCTTTCTCTCTGATTTTCTCGACTCATACTTTTTTTACTCCCGGTACCGGAGGCCGCCGCCTCGAGCTTATAACTCTTTATACCTTTTCAAAATTTCCGACCACGGCAGTACTTCCACCCCATCCTTCAAGAGCCTGGGCTCTTGATCCTGCATGGAGGCAACCCATAAAGGAATTTTTGGAAATCGTTTATGAAAATTACGGATAGTAGATTCACCTGGCATAGCCTTACCGGACTTGCACTCAATGCCAAGCCGAAGGCCCCGGCCATCAGATACGAGCAAATCGATTTCGTGGTTGCCCTCTCTCCAAAATGAAAATTCATGCGGCTTTTCAAGATAATCGCGATACTTAATCATTTCCCTGAAAATAAAGTTTTCGAAAAGAATCCCATTCTCTTCAGACGTGGCTGGATCCTCGAGCCGGTTCTGAAGAGCTCGCACAACGCCACAATCAAAAAAATAAAATTTGGGCCGGGCTTTTTTTCTTTCGTTCCGGTCCCACGGCCAGAGAAACTGCCCCAAAAGCGTATCTTCCAAAATTGAGTAGTACTCTTTGACGGTACTCATCGGCACAGAACATTCCCTGGAAATATTGCTGAATTCCAGCACCTGCCCGTTCCCCTGCACTGCCACGCTCAAAAATCTTTGAAAAGCACCGACATTACGCGTCAGCGCTTCTGCCTGAATTTCTTCTTTGATGTAAGTGGTGGTGTACGATCGCAGAATACGCTTTGCATTTGCAGCATTCCCTCCTAAAACCAAACTCACCACTTTGGGCAAACTGCCAAAATGGAGGCCTTGCGCCAAAGAATAATCGCCGCCAGCCTCTTCAAGAGTCAGCGGATGGAGTCTCAAATCAGCCGCTCGACCGCCCAACAGGTTGATCCCGCCACGCCTCAGCTTACGCGCGCTAGATCCAGATAAGATGAATCTAAGCCCGCGTTCTTCAATGGCTTTTTGAACATAATCGAGAAGAACCGGCACCCGCTGGACCTCATCCACAATGACAAGACTGTCCTTCTTGAGCATTTGTAGCTGTTCCCAAAAGATTTTGGGGGTTTGGCGTAGTTGAAGCTCGATTTCCGGATCCAAAAGATCAACATATTTTTGGGAGGTGAGCTGGCGCAGCAAATACGTCTTTCCAGTCATTCGAGGACCAAATAAGAATGCGGACGTGGCGTACTTATCAAGCTGAAATTGTCGTTTGAATGGTTGCATTTAATATTTATAACATACTTTAGTTATAAAATAAAACTTAATAACATATTAATGTTATTAAGTTTAAACGCATCGATACCCTTATCTACGTGCAGCTATTGAAAAAATTCGCTTATTCCACTCAGGCTGGAAGGACTGTTAATCACGTAAACGTTTCAAAAATTCTTGCGGGGACAGCCCAATATCATTCAGAATGCCGTAAAGAAGGCCACGTTTTAAATCCTTGCCGGAATGAAGCGGAATGGTAACACGCCGCATTGTTTGAGAGTTTTTAAAAGTCGCGTGGCTTCCCTTCTGATGGATCAGAGCAAAGCCTTCTTTTTGAAGAAAACGCACAAGTTGTTTAGCTTTTAAAGCGGGTAGTTTTTCGCCCATATTTGAAATAGGGAAGGGTGAGCCGATCGGTTAGATGGAGACTTCAAGTGTTCCAACGAATTCTTCACGCGTCTGCGGAATCCCGCTGCCGTCACGGCGGAAACTTCCGAGATGACAAAGCATCGCTTCTTTTAGATTCTGCTTAGCCTCTTCAAGTGTTTCTCCCTGAGAGTGGCATCCGGACAGCACGGGGCACCACGCGTGATACCCTCCTTCTTCTGCAGCTTCAATCACGATGATAAATCTTTTATTCTTTTTAATCATGTAACCTCCAGGAACTACTAAATGATAGCATGGTTTTACGCAAACGTCGAGTACCGGTACCAGGAGTGCCACGTTAAACCCGATTCAACGATTCCTCAACTATCGCGGCATACGGCTCGTCCAGCTTTAAAAACTCACGGTATTTTTTCTGTTTTTCAGCTGAGTCGCTACCCATTTGGCCATAGCAAAGGTTAGGGCTCACCAACTCATCTGGACTGCCCAAAGCATAATACCGAGCGCTTGAGTATTCATACTGCTCCGCCGCAATTACCATCCCAGCCTTCACCGGATTTCTCTCAATATACCGCCCGCATTGCAGGTAATAGCTGTCCTCCGAAATCCGAGGGCTACGAAAACGTCCTTGATATAAGTGCCCCACAAACCGGTATTTCTTTTTGTAATGTCTTGTGTAACTTAGCTGGACCCCATGCATGAACTTGCATAACAGTCCCGCTAAGCCCGCTCGAACCAAAATATGCACGTGGTTGCTCATCAAGCAGTAATGAAAAACCTCCACACTAAAACGATTTTTCATTGCATACAAAAGCGCGTGGTAGTGTTTAAAATCATCTGCATCTAAAAATAGCTTCTGCCGGTTATTTCCACGGCTGTAAACATGATAAATTCCACCATCCATCAGCTCTCGCGGTTTTCTAGGCATAAAAATACCCTCCTTCGTTGTGATCAACGTTAGAGGGTAAATCGTGCTTGCTGATGAGTCTCCCATTCAGCATCAATCCCAACACGGGATTTTTTTTCGGCTTTTGCGCAGAATGATCAAATCAATCTGCAACCCTTTGCTAGTACATCGGCAGTTTAAACTAATTCACTCCCATCATCCAGCTCCTTTTGAACCTGGCACCCCTGGTACCGGTACCTCTGCCTGCCTCTGCCTGTTGCTAGGCGGGGTAGCGAGCTAGGTCGCCGGCGTAACAGATGGTTTTTCATTAAGCTCAATATCCTGAATCCACTCGAAGATTCGCTTGTTCCATTCCGGGCGGTGCTCATGGCCGGCATGTTCATAGCTATGGAACTGCGCCTGAACACCGTGGGCCAGCAGGAATTCCAACCCGTTCAAAACAGTTTCGTATAACTCCGCGTCCTGCATGCCATGCACGTAAAGCAATGGCGGCAATTTTTTATAGTCCTTGATTTTTTCAAGTTTATTTTCCGTCTGCAGGCACTGATCAAAACCCAGTGATGAAATGATGACGGCGCCGCGCCAGAATTCGGGCCGCTCTATGATCAGATGCGTGCCAACGGCGCCGCCCGCAGAAACACCCGCCACGTAAATACGCGCCGGATCAACTGGATATTTCTGAATCAAATCATCCACGAATTCAAAAAAATGCGCCAGGTAAGCAGACGTCAAAGGCACGGGCCATTCAAGGTCCGGCGCAACAATGATCGTTTTGTGTTTCAGAGCAGTTTTCTGCCATTTCTCAATGGAATCGCCGCGGGTTTCTCCAACGGCATGCAGCAAAAGCAAGAGGCGGTATTTATCTCCGGGCTTCAACGCCGGGTAAACGGCATCATAATTGAATTGACTTTGACCTGCGGGCTGGGGAGGGAGGGCCGGAGCTAGGTCAAATACAAAACTCCCATTCGTAGTCTTGCGATCTGCCGTGCAGGACGAAAGGAGCAGCCCCAACCCAAGGAGAAGCCCATGGGTGCAACGGCTAATGATGGCTGAAGTTTTTTTTGACAACGGCAAGGCTGACTCCTAGAAGTAAATAGACAAAAAAGGATGTGGCAGGGCTTTCCATTAGGAACCCGAAACCAGCATGAATTAGAAATGAAATTGCGGCGCAAAAAAAGGCTAGCCCGAAAAAAAATTTAACGCGGCTTCTTGTTCTCCATAAGCCCGCGATCATTTCAGCAACATAGGCGAAAAGAAACAAAAAATACAGAAAAGCCCCGCCCCCTTCTTCAGCCAGCACCTGGAAATAATGGCTGAACGCCCGCAGATGATAGGTTTGTTTTGGCTGGCCACTAACCCAATCCGGATCATAGGCAGCAGATTTTTCTTCGTACCCATTGGTACCTATCCCCCACACAGCATGGCCCCGGCACAGCGCTATGCTCAGTTGCATCCCCTTGACATTAGCCATCGAAGAACTCCCCTTTCCGCCTTTTTCCTGTGACACCGTCAAAGTTTCACGGATCGCCTTCGGCAAATTTCCGGCCCAGGTCCCAAAAACGAGTCCGGCAAAAAGAGTTACTCCTAAAATCAGCGGCGGAATTTTTTTTCTGAATTTAGCCAGCAGGCATATCACGAAAATGCTCAGGCTGCATACCAGAGACAAAATGGTCCCGCGCGAAAATAAAAGGAGAATGGCAGAAAGCAGCACAAAAGCGATAAAGAGATAAAGCACCAGGAAAAAAGGATGCCTCGCGAACGACTCATCGCTCGGCATCAATTTTTCTTTCCGATGCCGCAAACGTAAAACATGAACCGTATAGCAGGCCATAGCAAGCGCGGGAAAAAATCCCGCCACCAGCACATCGCCTGCAATATTCACATGCCAGTAGCGTGTAACGCCATAGTGCTCAAGCCACGGCCATTGATAAAAAAAGGGCCAAAAAAATCCGGTTCTTCCGGTACCTGCTGCTTGATAGCCAGGTTCTCCCCGGAGCAATAATGCTGGAATTGCATTTAATGCAACCAAGAAGCTCCCAAAAAAAAGGCTCGAACTGAGCTGGATCAAGCCGCGTTTGCTGCTGCAATAAAGCAAATACGCTGTGAATACACCAAAATAAAACGACCATAGCACGGCTGCATACAGAAAAAAATGGCTGCCCTCGATAAATCCAACCATGCCCAACAACGCTCTAATCCATTGAAAAATAAGGACAAACAGAAAGAGTATAAATGCCGGGGAAACATTGTCGCATAGCGATATTTTCTTACGGTTTAGAATGATTAGCCCAGCCACGACGGGAAATAAAAAAAGCATCCGGGCATGGATTTGCCGCGGATCATTTTCGCAGCCAATCAATAAGAAAAAAGAAAGCGCCAGGACAATTAGCGCTCGATGAAGCAGGCTTAAGAAAGAAGGTGCCTCCATGGACCGCTGCAAAATTGCGTTAAGCGGAGGCACAATTGGTGGCTGCATTTGCCGGGGTGCATGCGGCACCACTTGTAACACAGGTCGAATAACCACAGTTGGGTCCTGTGCAAGTTGGAGTCGCGCTGTTTGTCTTACATAATTCAGACACACAGCTATGCCAATCCGGGCAATTGCTGAAGGAACTGCAATGGCAGCAATAGGCAGTATAAATAGTGGCGCGCGATGGATCCACTAGCGTATAACCGCCGCCCGAACATTTATATCCGTATTGATCTGGATGAGAAGCAGCCAAGCTGCACTGATTGGAAGCAGCACCCGTGCACAGAGACGCGTCAGCACGAATGGACGCGGCTCCGACACAGTAATCCGTGCTCGCCACTTCCAGCGTAGCGGCAGCGCACTGATAACATGGCCCAGGGCCACTTGTCGGCGATACTGACTTTTGACAGCCAGTAACCGGGCATGCTACCGGCGGGCCGCCTCCGGGACAAACAGTTTCAAGCTTACAAGCCGCATCGCAACCGTCCCCGTTGACAACATTCCCGTCATCGCACGCCTCGGGGACCTGAACGATCCCGTCTCCGCAGACTTCTAATGCGCACACAGCGCTACAACCATCACCATCAACCACATTCCCATCATCGCACGCCTCGGGGGCCTGAACGATTCCGTCGCCGCAGACTTCTAATGTGCACACAGCGCTACAACCATCGCCATCAACCACATTCCCATCATCGCACGCCTCCGGGGCCTGAACGATTCCGTC
>CAYMUZ010000228.1:0-26424 GCA_964393875.1 uncultured bacterium
AAATCCAAACTACCCGACTCAAGAAGGGCCCCGGTCTTGTCCAAAAGACCGTCACCATCGGTATCGGTTGATAATGAGAGTATCAAATAGACATTGTTCACGTAATCAAAAATGGTCATCTTCTGCGTCCCAAGGGCCGTATCACTCTCATAAAAAAACTCCTGGTCAAGATACCGCCCGCTCTCATCTTCACCGCGAAAACGAAGCACGCGTCCGATCCCCCCCTGCGGTAACCGCTCTCGAATGAGCAAATAGGAAGGATCCTTTGCATCAGCAAATGTATAGGCCGGGATTTTAAAACCGTTCCGCTCAATCTCAGTAACACCGGTCTCGCTCTTGATCTTAAAGCTTTCACCTAACGCATCACGCTCAATATCACCGAATTTTAGAAGCTGTCCAGCGTCCTTTTTGTCAACCATCGCATAAGTCTCAAAGGTCGAGTCAATCTCATTAATGACATTCACCGTCACCGCCACGTCATCGTAGCGTATCGCCAGACTTACCGGAGCTTCAGTGTTTTTATCTTCGTACGCAACTAATCGGCCGAGTTGATCACCCCCCTCAATCTCGTAAGTCGATTCGATGAAGGGATTATCGAGTTGATAGACCTTCACGGTATTCGTCTTATGGTCGTACACTTTCTCGCGAGCAAAATTGCCCTCTACGACATAGCCGGATTCTTGAATATCGGTCAAACGCCCCCTTTCCCCCAAAGACCGAACCTCATAGCTATCAAATAAGTCTGGCTTCAGCGAGGAAAGTCGAATTCTTACAAACTTCCCACTTCGCGCATCGTCAAAATATTCAAATTGACGTTTCTCAAGGGTCTTCGATGCGGACGGATTATCAGACAGCGGTGAGTTTTGAAAATCATTGATTTCCAAAAGACGGCCGACGGTCTCATCCACCTTAAAAGAGCTGCCATTATGATAAGAGTAAACAACAGACGAGTCTTTTTTATTGCGCTCAACCGTTACAGGACCTTCAGGATGCACAATTGGATTGTCTGTGTAAACACTTTCAGGAAGACCAACTCGTGGAGCATTTCTAGCCGATGCTTGTTTTTCATCTTCCTTCTCTTTCTCATCACTTTTTTTCTTTGATTCCTCCGGCGTTGATTTACTCAGCGGACTCCCCGATAAAAAATCGTTGAGATCCTGCATATAATGAATGTCTTTGGTGGCAGATCCAGAGTCCTTATGATCACCGACAACAGAGGCAGGGACAGAGACTGGCATAGCAGGATTAGCGTGAGCCAACCGCAAATCACTTTGTGTCGCCAAAAAACAGACGAGCACAACAACACTAGTGACGCGCAGGAGAAGCGGCCGCTCTCTTCGATTGCAATCTAATAAAGTCATCTAAAGAGAAATATCCTTTCAACAATATTCGTAAATCAATCACAAGCAAGAAAGAGACACCAATCGCTTAGCTTATCGTGTCAAAATCTAAGCGGGTTCTCAAAATTATTTAAGTCTTACTAAAAATATACTCTTTTATGGGCTTTGGTGCAAACCCACAAAATAAAGCATTTACTAGCAACATGATTTTCAATGTTATATATTGCTATAAAAAAATACACTTGTCGCAGCACAAAAACTCTGGCGCAGACAAAATTCTACTTACAGAAGATCGGCTAATTACTACGATTATTGAGCGGAATTCAGGAAATTTTTCGAGAATTTCACTAGCGGAGCAGCCTTAAAAAAAATATGGGCCCACCTGGACTCGAACCAGGGACCAAGCGATTATGAGTCGCCTGCTCTAACCGACTGAGCTATGGGCCCACTGAAAAAGGCTGGGCGTTATGCAGGCCGAATTGGAATACTCTGCTGCGCTAAAAATTTCTTCACGTCCAAGACAGGAATTTCACCGAAATGAAATACAGAGGCTGCGAGACAAGCGTCTGCGCCGCCGATCGCAAAAGCATCGACAAAATGCTGCAGCGTTCCTGCGCCGCCGGATGCGATCACCGGAATAGTTAGCGCCGCGCTCATCATTTTTAACAACTCCAGATCGTAGCCATCTTTAGTCCCGTCACGATCCATGCTGGTAAGCAAAACTTCACCGGCTCCAAGACGTTGCCCCTCCAACGCCCACGCAATCGCATCGCGCCCGGTCGGATTTCTTCCGCCGTGCGTGTAAACGCTCCAACCGCCGGAGGCATCTCGCCGCACATCGATGGCCAGCACAATACATTGGCTCCCAAATCTGCGGCTGGACTCTGAAAGAATTTGTGGATGCTCGACAGCGCTTGTATTGAGAGAAACTTTGTCGCAGCCGGCTAAGAGGAGCGTGCGGATATCCTCCACCGTACGAATTCCTCCGCCGACGGTAAAGGGAATGTAAATAGATTCTGCCACTTTTCGCACAATATCGAGCAAGATACCACGCCGTTCATGCGACGCAGTAATATCGAGGAAAACGAGTTCATCCGCACCTGATTGATCATAGGCTTTGGCGCATTCAACGGGATCGCCGGCATCGCGAATGTCCACAAAGCGGATTCCTTTGACGACGCGCCCGTCACGCACATCCAAGCAGGGAATAATACGTTTGGCGAGCATCAGACGGCCGCGGAGTGATGCTCCAGCCTGGGCGTCTGCTTAAGAACGCTCAGCAGGGCTAATCCAACGGCCTGCAGGTGGGAAAGCGCAAAAAGCTGCGAAAAGACGAGAGCTCCTGCCAGAACTAAGAAATCTCCCTTATTCAATAATTCAAAGCGGGAAAATCGCCAGAACAAAAGGAAAAATACCAGCGACAGTAGAAAATACATCCATCCCCAGAAGGCGTGCCCAAAATACGCCTTCTTCACATCGCGGCGAAGCGGCTTGTCGAGTTCTCGAATGCGTGAGAAAAGCATGCCCAGAAAAAGATCTCTGAGCGTGAAACACACAAGGCACCAAACAATACCGGCAATAGGCCACGACGCCTGGCGATTGCTGATAACGCTCTGCAGAAAGTAATGAAAATTATCCACCCTCTTTTTACTCCACACCACTTTGACGAACGATATTAAAGGCTTCGGTCAAAGAAAACTTTTTTTCGTATAGGGCCTTGCCGATAATCACACCCTCAAAACGGGCCTGTGACAAACCAGCGGCGCGACGAATATCTTCAAGGCAACTGATGCCGCCCGATAGAATGACACGCGAACTTGAGGATTGCAAGACTTCTTCAATTTGCTCAAAATTAGGCCCCGTCAGCATGCCATCCTTAGAAATGTCCGTCACAATAATCGTTTGAACAGCTAAATCCTTTAAAACCTCAAGGGCATCCTTCAAGTTCATCGAAGATTCCTTGAGCCATCCTTCCAGTTGGACCTTGCCGGATCGAACATCTAATCCGACAGCCAGCTTAGAACCAAACACGCGCACAACCTCTTCAAGAAAAATACGATCTAAAGCCTTTGTTCCCAAAACGACCCGGTCGGCACCAAGCGTTAGCACCGCTTCAATATCCTCAAGTTTTCTCAAACCCCCGCCAAATTGAATCCGGCACGACACGGCCGCACGAATCGCCGTGAGCGTCGATTGGTGCACCACAGAACCACCCCGCGCACCTTCAAGATCGATCACGTGAATCCAGGTGGCACCTTGCTTGCACCATTCGCGCGCAACCACAGCCGGATCCTTTGAATAAACGGTGATTTCTTGGAAGCTTCCGCTGCGAAGCCGAACGGCTTGCCCCTGATACAAATCGATGGCCGGATAAAGTTGCATTACAATTCCAGGAAGTTCTTTAAAATCTGAAGCCCGGGGGTCTGGCTTTTCTCCGGGTGAAACTGGGTGGCAAACACAGAACCGCGCCCCATCACCGCCGCAAAGGGTTCCGGGCCATAATCGCACCCAGCCAGTACGACGGTAGAATCATCCGGCCGGGCATAGTAGGAATGAATGAAATAAAAATAACTTCGGTCCTTCACCCCATAAAACAATGGGTGTTTCTGTCGAATTTCCAATTGATTCCAACCCATATGGGGAACTTTCAAACCCGGGGCAAAAAAACGCCGAACGACCCCCGGAAAATAGCCAAAACCCCGCACCCCAGGCGATTCCTCACTGGTCTCAAGAAGCAATTGCAATCCAAGGCAAATGCCCAAAAAAGGCTTACCGCTTTGCAGCGTCTGTAGTACACAATCCCAGAGACCTCTCTCTCTAAGCTCAAATACCGCATCGCCGAAAGCACCAACCCCCGGCAGGACAACCTTTTGGCTCTCCAAAACCTCCTCCGGATTCGCAGTGACTCTCACGTCTCCACCTAAATGTTCGAAAGCCTTGGAGACACTTCGCAGATTGCCCATACCATAGTCGATGATGGCAATCATGGGAACCGCTAGAGAGATCCCTTGGTCGAGGGAATTCCGCGCACACGAGGATCTTTCTGCATCGCCATGTCAAGTGCCCGAGCGAGCGCTTTGAAAACACCTTCGATAATATGATGCGCGTCATGGCCTGAAAGCACTTCGACGTGCATCGTGATCCCCGCGTGCTGAACAAACGCCCGCATCATTTCCATCGCATCGTGAAACGAATAATTCTCAAGACGGGAAAATCGCACCCCTTTGGCTTTATGCACACAAAATCCGGGCCTGCCTGAAAAATCAAGCGTCACCCGGCAAAGAGCTTCATCCATTGGAATGCTAAAAAAACCATAGCGCCGAATACCTGTTTTAGCTCCGAGGGCTTTGCTGAGAGCCTGCCCAAGGGTAATTCCGACATCTTCATTCGTGTGATGGATATCCACATGCAGGTCCCCCACCGCCTTAATTTCGAAATCCATCAGACTGTGCTTTCCTAAAAGTTCAAGCATGTGATCTAAAAATGGCAGTCCCGTGGTGATCTTGGTACGACCACTCCCGTCAACCCTAAGCTTGACAGAGACATCGGTCTCTGTGGTTTTGCGGTGAATTTCAGCATAGCGAAGTTGAGATTTCATGGTGTCACTCCTTAAACGTCAACCCGGGCAGCTGGTTCCGGGTTCTGCTTGGAAACAAATCGGGCTTCCAGCGAGATACGGTGCAAGTAAAGTCCTTCCATTTCCGTCAACTGACGAACATGCTCACGGCAGTTCAAAAGGGCCTCTCGGGTGTAGGAAATAACCTGCGTGCTCTTGATAAAACTTGAAGCACTCAGCGGAGAAAAATAGCGCGCAGTTCCGCCGGTAGGCAAGACATGACTGGGACCGGCAATATAATCGCCAATCACTGCCGGCGAGTACGCCCCTAAAAAAATGGCCCCCGCATTTTTTACCAAATCAAGAAGTTTCTCGGGTTCTTCGGTAATGATCTCAAGATGTTCCGGAGCAAGGTCATTTACCACCTCGCAGGCCTCCGCCAAAGACTTCACGATAATGATCGCCCCTTTATCCACGCGCTTGCGCAGTGCTTCCACCAACTTTTTCGACGGGGTGATCAGGTAGGGAATTCCTCCGGCATGTTCCGCCTGCGCCAAAAGATCGCACGTCACATAATCAGGATCCGCCGTATGATCCGCAATAATCGCGATCTCACTGGGTCCCGCCACCATATCAATATCTACAAAGCCGTAGACCTGCCGCTTGGCTTCAGCCACATACATGTTTCCGGGTCCGGCAATCTTGTCTACTTTTCGAAGCGTACGGGTTCCAAACGCCATGGCGCCGATCGCCTGGGCACCCCCCATCCGATAAATCTCGCTGACTCCAAGAAGATTCGCCACCGCCAGAATGTGCGGATCGATTTCTCCGGTGTCCCGATTGGGCGGAGTGGCCAAGACGATCTCTTTTACACCCGCCACTTTGGCGGGAATCACCGTCATGTAAACCGTCGATACCAACGGCGCAGTTCCACCGGGGATGTAGAGCCCCACGCGCTCAAGCGGCTGGTAGCGTTTAGCCAATTTGCTTCCATTCGGCCCCTTGATTTCAAAACTTTTTTTCAGTTCTTTCTGGTAATAGTCCGTCACATTTTCGGATATTTTTTTTAGAATCGGAACAAATTCAACATTAATCTGCTCGAACGCCCGGTTGATATCCCCTTGTGCCACTTGCAGGCGTTTGAGAGGGAGATCGATGCCGTCAAATTGGCGTGTAAAACGGCGCACCGCAACATCCCCAAATTGGCGAACCTCCGCCAAAATGCGCGCAACTTTTTTATACACCTCTTTGTCAAAATGCTGGTCAAAACCGCGACAAAGTTTTTTTTGCGTCTGCTTATCCCAATGAAAAACCTGCATGGCTACTCCCCCGTCGCTTCCAAAAAGGCGACGGCTTTACTTTCAAGCGTCTCCCAAACCTGATCAAGCTGTCCCTTATTCTCGCCGCCGCCCTGAACAAGATCCTTGCGGCCACCGCCATGCACCCCGGCCAATGGCGAAATCTCTTTCATCAGCTGCCTTAGATCCAGACCTGAAGGTTGAAGGTCGCGACTCATCCCCAACACAACCTGCACTTTGCCATCATTTTCAGCAGCCAAAAGATAGACGGTTTTTTCCACTTCTGATTTCAGCCAGTCAGAAAGCGGCAGTAAATTAGCCGGGGGCACGTCTTGCCCACGAAACGAGACAAAATTAAACGACCCTGCTTTCCGGGCACCCTCCATCAACTTTTTACCGTCAAGCTGCCCGGTCGAGCCTTTTATGAGCTCTTTTTCGAGCTGTCTGACCGTTTTACGCAGTTTTACAACCCGCTCCGCAAGTTCCTCCGGAGCAGCTTTCAGCTCCCTCGCAAGATGATTTAAGAGACTGCGTGAACTCCGCATGGTGTTCAGGGCCCCTGTACCCGTCACAGCTTCAATACGGCGCGTACCGCTGGCCACGGAAGTATCACTCGTAATCAAAAAGATCCCGATTTGTCCGGTCTGGTCGCAGTGTGTTCCTCCGCAGAATTCTTTGCTAAATCCAGGCACGGTCACAACTCGCACTGTACTGCCGTACTTTTCTCCAAAAAATGCCAGGGCGCCCTCACGCTTCGCCTCATCAAGAGCCTTTTCTTCTTTCAAGACCAATGAGTTTTTGAGAATTTCTCCATTCACCGCATCTTCGACTTGCGCAACCTGCTCATCAGAAAGTGCACGCGGGTAAGAATAATCAAACCGAAGTTTCTCCGGACTGACCAGAGAACCCAGCTGACGAACCTCAGGCCCCAAAATTGCACGCAGCCCCGCGTGAAGCAAGTGCGTTGCCGTATGATTGCGCATGATGTTATAACGGATGGATAAATTCACAAAAGCCCGCACGAACATGCCGGCGACGGGCTGTCCCGCCTCAATCTTCACCGTGTGCACAAAAACCTTGTCCTTCTTTTGGGTATCCAGAACATTTAAACGAAGTCCCGGCGCTTCAATCACGCCGCGATCACCCACTTGCCCGCCGGATTCGCCATAAAAAGGGGTTTGGTCAAGCACAACCACAGCGTCCGTGCCATGGCGCTCCGTGAAAAGAATACGGGCTTCCCCCTCAAGAGATTCGTACCCTAAAAATTTTGTTGCGGAAAGTTGGAGCAGTTGGCGCTCAAGCTCCGTGCTCACAAAAATGCTGCCGGAAATCTGGCTGGCCTTTTTGGCTCTCTCACGCTGAGCGGTCATCAGAATGTCAAACTCCCGCCGGTTAGTCCCAAGCCCATCTTCTTCCGCAATCATACGAGTCAACTCCTCTGGAAAACCATACGTATCATAAAGTTCAAAAACCACGCTCCCCGGCAGCTCTTGACCCCGTGCCGCTTTGGCGGTCGTTAGGTGACTTTCGAGAATGCGCAGCCCCGTATCCAGGGTTTCAAGAAAACGCTCTTCTTCCGTACGGAAGGACGCTTGTAAACTGGCCTGGGCATCCTCAATATCCGGATAGCCGATCTTCATCGCCGCAACCACACTCGGAACAAGGGCATAAAGCAGCGGCTCTTTACTACGACCGGTCTTGAGCAAACGGCCAGCCTGCCAAATCGCACGGCGCACCAACTTTCGAATGACGTAGCCACGGCCCTCATTAGACGAACTCACTCCATCGCTCATCGCCATCACGACGGCCCGTAAATGATCCGCAATCATATAGAAGGTCCGTGCATTTTGCGCATTTTTTACTGTGCCCAAAACCTGGCCGAGATCCCTTAAAATACCCGCAAAAAGATCGATCTCATAATTCGTCTGCTTCCCTTGCAGCACACAAGCCAGCCGCTCTAACCCCATCCCCGTATCAATATTTTTGTTGGCCAGTGGAGGCAGAAGGCCGCCCTCGCGCCGATCAAACTGCGTAAAAACAAGGTTCCAGATTTCTGCAAAGCGTCCGTCCGTATCTTCAATGTCGCCTCCCTCAGGATGCGCCGCATTTTGGTCATAATAAATTTCAGAACAGGGTCCGCACGGACCATTCGGACCGTCCTTGGGTGCATTAGAGGGCCAAAAATTAGATTTGTCGCCTTTTTTATAAATCCAGTCCGGCCGAACTCCAATCTTATGCTTCCAGATTTGAAAGGCCTCCGCGTCTGACTCATGTACGCTAATACGCAGCCGCTGGGGAGAAATCTTGAGTTTCTCTGTCAAAAGCTCCCAGGCCCAGAGAATAGCCTCTTCCTTGAAGTAATCCCCAAAGGAAAAATTGCCGAGCATTTCAAAAAAAGAGTGGTGGAACGCCGTACGCCCCACCTCTTCTAAATCTCCCGTACGGAGACACTTCTGGGAGGTTGTCGCGCGACGAATGTCCTTTTTGAGACCTAGAAAATACTCTTTGAACTGATTCATGCCAGCGCCAGTAAAAAGCAGGGTGGGATCATTTTGCGGAACCAGCGAATCGCTTGCCACCACGACATGGCCTTTGCCTTTAAAAAAATCCAGGTAGGTTTTTCTTATTTCATCGGTGGTCATCATAACGGTTCATTCCTCATTCAGAGTGGAAAGACTGCCATCTCTCGATAAAATCTCCGACCCGCTCGGGAGAAAAACCTCTGCGTAAAAGAAACCCGCTGAGATGCTGCAAGCGCTTCGAGTAAACACGCGCTATCGACTTGGCCCAACAGCTTTCGGCCGCACACCGCATTTTTTCTTCTTCCACCTCGGGGGTTACCACCGTTAATGCCCTCTGCACCGTACTTGCTGCAAACCCGCGTTTCTCAAGCTCCGCTTCTATCTTGATACGCCCTTGATGGCGAGCAAGAAGATGTGCCGAAACGCTTTCTGACAACGCCCCATCATTCACAAGCCCCTTGCGCTGAAGCTGCTCAAGTGTTCGATCGACGTCCTCAACGCAAAAACCCTTTAAAATTAACCGAGATTTTAACTCGCTCGTGCTTTTGTCGCCCGCCGCCAAAAGCTTGAGTGACGCATTCCAGGCTGTTTTTTCCGGCATGTTTTTGCCCATGGTTGCTTCCGCAAAGACAAAAAGGGTGGGCGGCCGACTTTCTGCCGCCCACCCTTTTTGCAGTCTAGGCGCTTTTATTCTTCGCTCGAAGCCACTGGCAAAAGCGGTGCCGTTTGCATTTTTTCACGCACCTGATCTTCGATTTGCTGCAGCAACTTTGGATTTTCTTTCAGGAAGGCCTGCGCTGCGTCGCGGCCTTGCCCGATCTTCTCACTGTTATAGCTAAGCCAGGAGCCTGACTTCTCGATGATTTGCTGTGAAATAGCCAAATCAATGATGCTCGAAGAGCGAGAGATCCCCTCGTTGAAAAGGATGTCAAACTCTGCCTGCTTGAATGGGGCGGCACATTTATTCTTTACGACCTTTACCTTGACCCGATTACCCACCACGTCCTCGCCTTTTTTTAAACTGGCAATGCGGCGGATATCCAGCCGCATCGACGCGTAGAACTTGAGGGCTTTACCCCCCGGGGTTGTTTCTGGGTTTCCAAACATCACACCAATTTTTTCACGCAGCTGATTGATGAAAATGATGCACGTCTTTGAACGGTTAATAATCCCTGTGAGTTTGCGTAACGCCTGCGACATAAGACGCGCTTGCAGCCCCATATGAGAATCACCCATTTCCCCTTCGATTTCCGCCCTGGGAACCAGTGCCGCAACGGAGTCGATCACGATCAGATCAACCGCATTCGAGCGCACAAGCATTTCTGCAATCTGCAAAGCCTGCTCGCCAGAGTCCGGTTGAGAAATCAGTAAATCTTCCAGTTTGACTCCAATTTTTTGCGCATACGTAGGATCGAGTGCATGTTCTGCGTCAATGAAAGCGGCCACACCTTTTTGGGCCTGGATGCGGGCGATAATGCTCAAAGTCAGCGTCGTTTTTCCGCTGGATTCCGGGCCGTAAATCTCAACGATACGGCCGCGGGGAACGCCTCCGATTCCAGTCGCCAAATCAAGGCTGAGAGCCCCGGTCGACAGAGCTTGAACGGGCTGATGCCCGCTTTCCCCCAATTTCATGATGGCGCCCTTACCAAACTGTTTCTCAATTTGAAGCAAAGCTAAATCGAGAGCTTTGCTCTTTTCCTGAGCCAGCTTTTCCTGAGAACCCTCTTCTTTTGCCGTTTTCTTTTTTTCGATCAGTTTCTCTGTCATCATGTCACATCCTTTGGATTAATAAGACCGCTTGGGGCTATTCTACCGGGCACTAAAAATAGTGTAAAGCAAATCCTTGGCCGGAACGACGGAAGTTTTTAAAAAGCTCCTTGAGGGCCCGACAATCTTTCCGCCGTCCGGACAAAGACGCCGACAGACTAGACGATGATTTCTGCTTTCAAGGCAGAATGAACGCGCTGACCACTCGATGGCACTTCCCCACTAACCCCAGCCGGTCCATTTTGGATAATCACATGGGCGAGCTGATCAAGTCCTGCTCTCACCTGCTGCAGATACTCCATGCTGAGACAAAGCCCCTTTCGTGTGGGAAAAGCTTCGTTTTTCCCCTCGGGGAGATACCACACGCGCACGTCGAAATACTTCTTGCCTCGGTACTCCCGCACGATAATTCGGACTTTGTCGCTCTCATCCTTCGGAAATTCATAAAAAATCTTACTGGCTTCCTGACTCATAAACATCTCCTTTGCTCAGAAGGAGATTCCGCTGTCGATAGACTACAACATTATAACTATTCGTCAATATAAATTTTAAAAACTAAAATAACTTTTTCTCTTCCCCGGCAATCAAGCGACGGATATTCTGCCGATGCGTAAAAAGAATGAAACTAAGAAGCGAGAAACTGACCCAAAGATAATAAGGCAGGCTAGCGTCGTGTGCGTGCAGTAAAAAAATGGACAGCGGGAATAAGGCCGCAGCCGTAATGGATGCCAGTGAGATAATCCTAGAGATCCAAAACACAGCTGCCCAAATCGCAAGGGTCGCCAGCGCTGGGCCGGGTAAAAGCCCAAGAAAAACCCCCAGCGAGCTTGCCACGCCCTTTCCACCTTGAAATTTGAGCCAAACCGGAAAAACATGCGCGAGAATTGCTGTGATCCCCAAACCCATTTTAAGGCTCTCACTCATGGGAATGCCTGCCCAGAAAGGCCACGCCACCGCAGCATACCCTTTGAAAGCATCCATTCCTAAAACTGCAAGACCCCATTTTTTGCCCACCACGCGAAATACGTTTGTGGCTCCCAAATTTCCGCTGCCATGCTGACGAATATCGATTCCTTTCACCCAATAACCGGCCCACAAACCAAAGGGCAGACTCCCCAGAAGATACGCCAGAAAAAAAAAGAAAAGAACCTTCATGATTTCGCCCCAATCAAAACTGAAAAATCACGCCGGATATAGATCATCAACGAAAGCACTGTAAAAAAAGCGGTGACCCAAGCAAAGACGGCTGCTTGCGGCCATTGACAGAGAATCGACAACAGGCAGATCATTTGAAAAAAAGTGGCGGTCTTTCCCACAAAATGGGGCTGGGCACTCAACGTTTTCCGTACTAAAAAAATCAGAATCAGCCCCGTCATGATAAGGATATCTCGAAACACAATCGCCACCGTCATCCAGAGCGGCAGCCGGTAGGGCAGTCTGTCGACAAATAAAAGACCAAGGTAACCGGATAGAAGCAAAAGCTTATCCGCCAGCGGATCTAAGAAGGTTCCTAGTTTGGTTTGAGCACGCAGTAGCCGTGCCAGCAACCCATCCAAAGCATCCGTAAGAGAGGCAATGGCAAAGGTAACCAGCGCGAGAATGCGAAAATACTCATGTCCCGCATTGTAGGAAACTAGAAAAGTAAAAAAAATAGGGGCGAGAACGATCCTGAGTAACGTGAGGTAATTCGGAAGATTCGAGGCTCCTTCGAGCACCTTGTCCATTTTAATTTTGTCGATTCGAGGTATTGCAGGCCTCTGGGCTAATGGGTGCACGAATTGACTATTTTAATCTTGCCGCATGACTAGGACGAGAGGACGTTTTCTTCCGCCGCATTATCCTGCGGGGTAGAATCTACAGCCTCCTCTTTTATTTCTTTTTGTGGGGCCTGCACTGTATCTTGGTGCATCTTGACGGATACCAGCTTTGAAATGCCCGCTTCTTCCATCGTCACCCCGTAAAGCGAGTCGCCCATGGCAATCGTCTTACGATTGTGCGTCACAAGAATAAACTGTGACGTATCTACGAAAGTGCGGATGACTTTAAGAAATCGATCCACGTTGGCTTCGTCTAATGGAGCATCGACTTCATCCATCACACAAAAGGGCGATGGCTTAACTTTGAAGAGAGCACAAAGCATTGCGATAGCCGTCAAAGCCTTTTCACCTCCCGACAAAAGCGTCATACTCTGCTGTTTTTTGCCCGGAGGGCGAACCAGAATATCAATCCCTGACTCGAGCGGCTGAGATTCATCGATCAACACCAGTTTGGCATCGCCCCCTTGAAACAATGTCTGAAAGTATTCGCGAAAGGTTCTGCCAACTATTTCAAACGTCGCTTCGAAAAGCCCCTTCGTGGTGCGATTGATCTTACGAATCGCCTCAAGAAGTGATTCGCGAGCCTGTTCAAGATCTTGTTTTTGCCCCGTCAGGAAATCGTAGCGTTTTTTAAGTTCATCGTACTCTTCGATCGCCAAAAGGTTCACCGTCCCAATCGACTCCACACGCGAACGGAGCTCTTCGACGGTCTTATCCAACGTTTCTGCAATTTCCGGGGGTAAAGGATAATCTGCTACCGGCACCGTTGAAAGTTCCACGTGATAAGCTTGCCGTATCTTTTCTTCAATCGTCTTACTACGATAAGAAAGATCCATGGCTTTGATCTCGCACTGATGCAGTTCTGATTCCACTTCTTTTTCACGGAAGTTCAAATTTTCAAGTTCGCCCTGTTTTTCATTGCACCGTTCTTCAAAACCGTGTTTTTCCACTCCCAACAAACTAAGACTGATCTGAACCTGTTCCGCTTCGCCAGCCACGGCAGCATTCCGTATACGAATGGCCTCATCGCTTTGAGAAAGCTCCACAAACTTGCCTTCGATTCTTGCGCTTTCCGTATCAATAAAAAGAAGGCGTTCCCGCGCCTGCACGTCGGTCTCTAAAAGAAGCTGTAGTGCATGCTTGATGAGTTCGCAGCGTTCACGAAGATGGGTCAGTCGACTCTCTAGTTCCGCGGCAAATCGCAATTTTCGGCTTCGCTCTTCGTCCTGCTGATGAACTTCCCGCTGTAGATTCTCCTGCTTCTCGTGCAGCAATCGTTCAGTCTCCGTCAGCGCCGTTAGCTCCGATTCATGCATCGCCTTGCGAGATTCTGATTCTTCACGCTGACTTTCGAGCTCGACAACCTCAAAGCGAATCAGTTCAATCTCGCGTTCGTAGGAATGCAGACGTTCATGAATGCCGCCCTGCACGGACTCCATCGATTCATTCGATATCTTGCATTCCATGCGCTGTTCCTGCAAGCTTCTGAGCCTATCTTCCACGACTTGAAAAGAAGCCTCAAGCTCTTGAAGCGACCGACGGCGTTCCGCAAGTGCCCTGTCCTGTCCAGAAAGCTCCGCTTGAATACTCTCGATTTCGTTGCCGCGTTGAAAGAGACTTTGGTCTCTGACTGCGCCCTGCGCAAAGTTGATTTTTCGCGCATGGGTAAAGGAAATACCCTCTCGAGTCACCAAATTCCACTGCTGAGAAAGGTTTAAAAGCGCTGGCATATCCTCCGCTCCTTGATAACGAACTACCCAGGAGCGACTCAAAAAAGGCATAAGCAACGGCGAATATTCGGGGTCGATTTCCAAAACGCTCAGAAGCGAGCACTCCACATACGGGTTCTCCAGGGGCTGCGATGGGGTTTCATCAGAAACCGCTGCCTGTCCCGGACAGACCAGCAGTCCTTCGAGATCGGGGTTTTCATGTTCTAGCAGTTTTGCAAGCTTGACGGCAACATCCACATTACGCGCAATCAGAAATCGAGAAACATCCCCGAGCGCAGCCTCAAGTGCTTTCTCATAGCCAGGACGAACGCGAAGAATGTCACGAATTCCCTTGATTAAATTCTTCTCAAGATCTTCATGTCCGCTGCAAATCGACTCGATATCAATGCCAAGCGAAACATCCAGCTCGCGCAACATCCCCAAACGGGCCTGCCTCTGATGCCGTGTGCTTTCACGCTGTTTAATTTCTTCTTCCAAAGCATCCAGACCGGCGCGAATTTCGGCCCTTTGAAGGGTCAACTGCTCCGATTCCCGGCCAAGATCCTCTGCCTTTTTCTTTACAGTCTGGATTCCGCCCAAATTGGCATCAAATTTTTCTTTCCATCCGCGAATCTCCAACTCATAGCGGTTGCTGTTTTGACGCAGCTTATTGAGCTGCTCCCCGCTCGTTCCCAAAAATGCCGCGTGACGGTGAAACTCATTGCGTGATTTTGCCAATTTTGAAGCCAGATCAAAAGTTTCAAGACGAATCTGGTCGAGAGCCTGCCTCGAAACTGCCAAAGCAGCCTGGATTGCGTCCAGCTCCGATTGTGCCGTAGCCACATCCGTCCCGGATCTTTCAAGCTCTCCCCCAAGAGTCTCTTGCTCCTCACGTCTCACTTGAATGTCTCGAGCATTCCTCTCCGTCCGCTGAGTCAGCTCGAGTTTCTCCTGTTCAAGCTGACCCCGCCGCGTCGCATATTCAAGTCTCTTATCTTCGTTAAATTTCAGCTGCTGCTCAAACTGCTCCAAGAGTGATTTTAGCTCATACCGTCGCCCTTCTTCACGTTGCAATCGGACATTGATATCTCTCAACGATTCTTCCAGCGAAGCGGCCTCGCCACGGCACCTCTGCTTTTCTGTCTCAACTTCCGCCCTGCGCTGCTCGCAGACCGTTTTTTTCTCAGCCGTGTGTTGATTCTCCGTTTCAATCACAGATAAATCGCGAAAGGCTCGCCGGAGTTCCAAATCTTTCAAACGATCAAATTGCTCTTTGTAACGTTCAGCACGTCTGGCCTGCCGCTCTGCATACTGAATATTTTTATGAACTTCTTGAATGATGTCATTGAGCCTGAGAATGTTTTCTTCCGTCTTTTCCAGTTTGCGGAGTGCTTCCTCTTTCTTCACTTTATACTTGGAAATTCCAGCCGCCTCTTCGATCAAAAATCGGCGGGCTTCAGGATCGGCATTGAGAATATAGTCAATGCGACCCTGCTCGATCATGGAATACGAGTTGGAACCAATACCGGTATCGAGAATAAGATCCTGAATATCCTTCAACCGGCACACCGTTTTATTGATCAGGTACTCGCTTTCCCCTGAACGATAGAGGCGTCGGGTCAGAGTCACCTCGCTATAATCGATAGGCAGGCCGCGGTCTTCATTGTCAATGGTGAGCGATACTTCTGAAAGTCCGAGGGGTTTACGAAACTCCGTACCATTAAAAATAACATCTTCCATTTTTGAACCGCGCAAAAGTTTCGCGCTACGCTCGCCCAGAACCCAGCGAATTGAATCGGAAATATTACTCTTACCGCAGCCATTAGGCCCGACAATACAGGTCACGCCCCGGTCAAAATGAACCACCGTTTTGTCGGCAAAAGACTTAAAACCAAATAACTCTAGTTTTTTTAAATGCATGAAATTCTCCAGAAAGGAAGGCTGTAGGGACGAAAATCCATCACCCGTATTATATACGCCGGGATTTGAAGACACAATAAATTGATGGTGTCAGTACAATTTTTTTTAGAGAAGGCGCAGGGGAAACACGCGTGGGGAAAAACTAATCCTCGTAACGTTTGAAAGCCAGGCAGGCATTGTGACCTCCAAAACCAAGCGAGTTTGACAGAGCGATGCGGACAAGGTGTTTCTCCGCACTGTTGGGCACATAGTTAAGATCACAAGCAGGGTCAGGATGGTGAAGATTAATCGTCGGAGGGATGATGCCATCACGAATGGCCAATGCACACACAATGGCTTCGACCGCACCTGAAGCTCCGAGCAAATGCCCCGTCATCGACTTCGTGGAACTAATTCTGACTTTGCGCGCAATACTTTCACTAAGAGCTGTCTTGATCGCTAGTGTTTCGACTTTGTCATTGAGCGCTGTGGATGTTCCATGGGCATTGATGTAGTCGACCTCTTCCGGTTTAATCGCAGCATCTTTCATGGCATTGACCATGCAACGCGCCGCACCCTCGCCTGTGGGATCCGGTGCCGTAATATGGCTGGCATCGGAAGTCATTCCATATCCGATAATTTCTGCATAAATACGGGCATGCCGCTTTTGGGCATGTTCGAGACTCTCAAGCACAACCACCCCGCAGCCTTCGCCCATCACAAAACCACTTCGCGTAGCATCGAACGGCCTCGATGCCGTCTCAGGCTCTCCATTATGGGTGCTCAGTGCCCGCATGGCATCGAACCCGCCAAACCCAAGGGGGGTAATACACGATTCCGACCCACCGGCAAGCATGACATCCGCTTCACCCCGCTGAATAATCTTGCAGGCATCGCCAATCGCATTGGTTCCTGTGGCGCAAGCGGTCGCCACGCAATTATTCGGGCCTTTGAGCCCGAATGAAATCGAAATTTGCCCCGGCGCCATATTCACAATCAACATGGGGATCAAAAAGGGCGAAACTCGTCCCGCTCCCTTTTCCAAAAGAACCTTGTGCTGTTCTTCAATTGTGCGTAACCCCCCGATGCCGGAGCCCACTAAAACACCAATACGGTAGGGGTCCTCATTTTTCGGATCAAGACTGGCGTCCTGCAGAGCCATTTTAGCGGAAGCCACTGCAAAGTGAACGAACCTGTCGGTTTTCTTTATTTCTTTGGGAGTGAAACACTGCGCAGGATCAAACCCTTTGACTTCGGCCGCCACCTTGGAGTTAAACGGTGAGGGATCAATCTGGGTAAGGGGGCCGGTACCACTCCGTCCATTCTTAAAGGCCTCCCACGAGTCGGCGACATTGAGCCCGACCGGGCAAACCATTCCAAGGCCTGTGATGACAACTCGAGTCATAGGATTATGAGCAGAAATAAAATTAAACTGCTACGCGGGAGAGATTATTTTTGAGCAGCTTTTTTTTCAATGTAGCGGGCTGCATCCCCGACAGTTTGGATCTTCTCGGCATCTTCGTCAGGAATTTCAATACCAAACTCTTCTTCAAGAGCCATCACAAGCTCAACAGTGTCAAGAGAATCCGCACCGAGATCATCGACAAAAGATGCCTCCGGCGTCACTTCTTCCGGCTTAACACCGAGCTGCTCGACTATAATTTCAGTAATTTTATCTTGAATTGCCATTGCTTCCTCCTTGATTAAACATCTTGAGATACTTTATTACCAGAGATTAGATGATCATGCCACCGTCTACTACAAGCACCTGCCCAGTCATGTATCTGGACGCTCCCGATGCTAAAAAAACAGCCGCATCCGCGATATCAGAACCCTCACCAAAATACCCGAGCGGAATGTGCTGTTTAATCTTTTCTCGCTGCTCTTCCGACAGCTTGTCTGTCATTTGGGTCCTAATGAATCCAGGGGCGATGACATTCACCCGAATATTACGCTTGGCGAGCTCTTTTGCCGCCGACTTGCTAAACGCGATTATCCCCGCCTTGGAGGCCGCATAATTGGCCTGGCCTGCGTTGCCTGTGATGCCGCTCACAGATGAAATGTTGATGACGGAACCAATCCGCTGTTTCACCATGGGACGCGTGCAGGCTTTGGTAAACAAGAAAACACTCTTTAGATTTGTCGAAAGAACTTCGTCCCAGTCTTGATCGGACATGAGGGCGATCAAATTATCACGCGTCACCCCCGCATTGTTGACAAGTATATCGACCTTTCCATGGGTGTCAAGCGCTTTTTTGACCACGGAATTGACTTCATCTTGAATGCTGACATTGGCTTGCGTCAACACATACTCGGTCAGAGAAAGCGCTTTTAACTGCTCTTCCGTTTCACGTAAGTTTTCAATTTTAGTCGCCGAAAGAATGAGTTTTGCGCCCTGTTTGGCAAAAGCTAATGCAATCGCCTGGCCAATACCACGGCTCGCTCCGGTAATAATGGCTACTTTATCTCTTAGCATCATTTCCTCCAAAAAGATTCATCCCGTCCGCTAGGCTCTGCAAGCAACCCGGCGATTCTTTCAACGTCTTCAACAGTGCCGCAAGACTCCACGGGAAGCCCGGCAACGCACTTACGGGCTAATCCCTTTAACACCTTGCCGGGCCCAATTTCAAGAAAGTGCGTAATTTCCAATTTAGCCGCTCCACTCATGGTTTCAACCCAACGCACAGGGCTAGTCACCTGAGCCGCTAAAAGCAGGCGAATTTCTTCAGGATCTGACACGACAACAGCAGCGGCATTAGGAATAAACACACCCTGCGGCTTTGAAAGAGAAACTCCAGAGAGCGCCCCCGTCACAATTTCACGCGCAGAGCGCATCAGACTCGAGTGAAAAGCCCCGCCGACTTTAAGAAGAATAACTCGTTTGGCGCCTTTAGCCTCCGCAATCCCCAACGACTTTTGAATGGCCTCCACCGAACCCGACAAGACTGTTTGATCCGGCGAATTCAGGTTGGCCAACTCACAACCAGCTTCTCGCGCCACCCACTCACAGGCATCTACCGAAAGCCCAAGAATGGACGCCATGGTGCCGGCTCGCTCCTGCGCCGCCTTCTCCATGGCTTGAGCTCGAATTTGAACAAGACGCAGACCCTCTTCCCAAAAAACGGTTCCTAACGAAGCAAGTGCCGTCCACTCCCCCAAACTAAGGCCGGCAGCAAAAGCAGGCTTAAGCTCAGGAAACTTCACATGCAAAGCTGCCAGCGCAGCCAGGCTTGTCACATAAATGGCCGGCTGGGCGTTCAGCGTCCGCGTCAATTCGTCTTCCGGTCCTTCAAAGCAAATTCGAGAGAGACTGTAGCCAAGTAAATGATCCGCCTTTTCAAAAATGGCACGCGCCTGAGGAACTCCCTCGAATAGATCTCGCCCCATGCCAACAAATTGTGATCCCTGTCCAGGAAAAAGAAACCCGATTTTTGCGCTCACCCTACCACCTCAGAACGGTTGACGCCCAAGTCAATCCACCACCGAAGGCAACGAGAACCACAACATCTCCGCGTTTAATTCTTCCAAATTTGACCGCTTCATAAAGCGCGACCACCGTCGAGGCGCTCGACATATTGCCATAGCGATCGACATTGATAAAAACTTTTTCAGCGGGCAGAGCAAGCCGCTCACTCACCGCCTGCAAGATGCGCATATTTGCCTGATGAGGAATCAGGCAGTCAATGTCTTCCATTTTCAAATCAGCGCGGGTCAAAATATCACGAACCGCAAACTCCATGGTGCGCACCGCCGTTTTAAAAACCTCGGTACCCTGCATCTTGAGATAGTGAAGACCTGCTCGCAATGTTTCTTCCGAGGTTGGGTTCGCCGATCCGCCGCCGGGGATTTTTAGAAGATCGCCCTGTGAGCCGTCTGAACCCATGAGGCTGGCGACAATTCCGATTTCTCCGGCCTCCGCGCGGCAAACGACCGCGGCACCGGCACCGTCCCCGAACAAAACGCAGGTGGACCGATCTTTCCAATCAATAAAACCCGAAAGGACCTCTGCTCCAATGACTAAAATAGTGCGATACATCCCTGAGCGGATAAACCCTTCCGCCACTGAAAGTGCGTAAGGAAAGCCAGAACAGGCCGCTGCTAAATCAAAAGCACCGCAGCGAGCGCCTATCTTGTTTTGAATGGTACACGCCGTGGAGGGGAAAAACATATCGGGAGTAATCGTCGCGACAATGATGAGATCTATGTCTTGCGCTGTAAGGCCAGAATTCGCGAGAGCTTCTAATGCAGCCGCAGCACCAAGATCGCTGGCTTTCTGGCCTTTTTCCGCAATATGCCTTTCGCGAATGCCGGTCCGCGTGAGAATCCACTCTTCGGTGGTCTCCACCATTTTTTCAAGATCGGCGTTCGTAAGAACTTTCGGAGGGATGCAAGCGCCAAGTCCGCGGATCACCGCGCCAAAACCAGAGCTCATGCAGGTTTACCTTCACCCTTGACTCCATTCGCAGCGGGGGCGCACAACGCGGCAGCCTGTTCAACGATCCTTTGATTCACCTGATTGGCCACCATGTCACCGGCCACCCGAATGGCATTTCGAATAGCTCGGGCCGAGGAAATGCCATGGCTGATGATGACCGTGCCATCGACGCCCAGAAGAGGGGCACCGCCCGCTTCTTCGTAGTTTGTCTCTTTTTGAATGGCTGTCATCGCCGGCTTGCAAAGCCACGCACCCAAAAGCGAGATGGGGTTTTTCTTCAGTTCCCGCGAAAAAATGGCGACTGCGGTTTCAAGCACACTCTCGCACATCTTCAAAACAACATTTCCCACAAAACCATCGCAAATAATGCAGTCTGCCTTCCCGGTAAAAAAATCACGTCCCTCGATATTGCCGATAAAGTTGAGCGGAGAATCCCTTAGAATCTTATAAGTTTCCTTTAGCACATCGGTCCCCTTGGTCTCTTCTTCACCAATATTGAGTAATCCCACCGAAGGATTTTTCTTTTTAAAAATTTCCTGCGCATAAATCGTTGCCATCTGTGCATACTGAAAGAGCTCATAAGAGGACGGGTTCAGATTAGCCCCTACATCCATCGCGATCGTAATGCCGCGAAGCGTCGGCGCGCTGATGGCAATGCCGGCGCGCTTGATGCCCGGTAAAAGTCCGAGCTTCAATGTCGCAGCCGCCACCGCTGCGCCCGTATTCCCCGCAGTCACCACAGCCTGGGCTTCTTTCCGTTTCACCAAATCAACACAGACAGCCAGGGAGGAATTCTTTTTCTTTCGCAGCGCCGCCACGGGGGAATCGCCCATACCGACCACTTCAGGAGCCTCCTCAAGCACGATCCTACCGCCAAAAACTTTGTGCCGATTGAGTTCGCGCTTCAACGCATCCGTTTGACCGACCAGAACGATTTCAAGATCGGAAAAATCATTGGCGGCCAGCACAGCCCCCTCCACCACCACCTGCGGCGCGTAATCACCGCCCATTCCATCCACTGCAATTCGAATCATAAGCTGTTCAAATCCTTTGGGGTTGACCGACAAACTACTTCTTTTTCTTTTCCTTAATATTCACGGTCATGATCTGCTTGCCGCGATAAAATCCGCACTTATTGCAAATACAATGGGGCAAAAGCGGGGCTCCGCATTGCTGACAATTCACGATGGTCTTCAGTTTCAACGCGTGATGCGACCTGCGAGTACGTGTGCGCTCATTGGAATGTCGTCGTTTTGGATTAGCCATTTGATGAATCCTCCTTTGCCCTGCGAAGTATCTGCCCGAACTTCGAAAGAGCCTCTGGCTCATTTTTTCTTTGAGCGCAAGTACACTTTTCGTTGTTAAGATTGCAACCACAGCCAGGGCAAAGCCCTCTGCAATCGCCGCGGCACAAAAAACTTGCAGGATGTTCTAAAATCAAAATTTCCCTGAGATCATCCAGGGTATCAATCTCCTGCTTGCCTTCAATTTCGTAATAAAGATCAAAGGGTCTCTCAACCCCCTCGCGAACCGTTTCCAAACAACGGCCGCACATTTCCTCAATTTTTGCCGTGAGATTTCCCCAAAAATGGATCGTGGTCTCAGAGCGAAGCGCTGTCCCCTTCAGATGGACAAGTCCGTCGTACTTCAAATCAACAAATTCAGCATCCATTGCCTGGGGATCCAGATCAGCAGCCAGATCCTTAGGGAGGTCCTCCGGCAAGTCCCGAATCACAAACTTCACTTTGCCCTCCGAACCCCTTTTTTAAAGAGTTTTTTCTGGATGGCTCGGTTGACAAAATCAGGCACGTAGCTGGATACTTCCCCGTGGTGCAGTGCGATTTCTTTGATCAGCCGGGATGACACATAAAAGTAGGATTCAGAGGGCATGAGAAAAACAGTATCAACTTCGCGTGACAGCTTCCGATTGGTCAGAGCCATCTGGAATTCATAATCAAAGTCTGAAATCGCCCGAAGGCCGCTAATTAAAATTTTAGCCTTCCTTTTGCGGGCATAATCGACAGTCAACCCAGCAGAACTTTCCACCGTCACCCGGCGAAAAGGCTTCACCGCCCGCTGCACCATACTCAGCCGCTCGCTCAGGCTAAAAAGCGAGTTTTTTTCGGTATTCACCGCGACCACCACAAAAAGTTCGTCTACAAGAGAAAGAGCGCGTTCGATAAGATCCAGATGCCCGAAAGTGACGGGGTCAAAACTGCCCGGATAAATAGCTTTTTGTGTCTTCATAGCTAGATTCCACCCTGAACAAAAAAGATAAAAAGGACTGCCCTATTTTCTTCGCCCGGGTTAATTCCAGTGTCTCGAATTGAGGTGGAATCATTTCGCGGGGGCTATGGCCCACAACGACTTGCGCAAAGGGCGCCAATATATCAGATCGATCTAGCTTTATCAACGTCTTTTCGACCAGTCCCTGGTCAAACGGAGGGTCCACAAACACGAGTGAAAATTTGGCCTTTTTTCTCTCCAACCGATCAAGGGTTTTAAGCACATCCGCTTCAACGACGACGCCCCGCGACAACAAATCAAGCGAGGTCAAATTGGAACGAATCACCTTTGAAGCCCAATCCGCGCGGTCCACAAAAAGGGCATCCACCGCGCCGCGGCTCAATGCTTCAAGTCCGATACTGCCGCTGCCGGCATATAAATCCAGCACGTGCTTTCCGGGTACCAGATTGCCCAAGATGTTAAACAAAGTCTCTTTGGAACGATCCGTCATGGGGCGGGTCAGTTTTGTTTTCGGGAAATCAAGTTTTCGAGATTTATGAGTGCCTGCAATGATGCGCATGGTGGTGCTAAGTTAGTACTGAATCGAGATTTTATCAAGATAACTTTTGAAACGGGTCCACGCGGGCTGTTCCAAAAATTTCTGGCTGAGCATTTTTCGAGCCGCCTGCCGCGCCTCAATCAGGATGGGTTCATCCAAAAGCGGGTGACCCACTTTAAAATACGGATCCCCGCTCTGGCGAGTGCCCATAAAATCACCGGGGCCACGCAGTTTCAAATCTTCTTCCGCAATCAAAAAACCGTCCTGTGTCTTGGTCATGATCCGCAGCCGCCTTTTGCCCTCCTCTGCCTCGGGTTCGCCGAATAAATAACATTCCGAAGCCAGGCTGCCGCGTCCGATCCGGCCGCGTAATTGGTGCAGTTGTGCCAACCCGAAGCGTTCGGCATTCTCAATCACCATCACGGTCGCATTAGGATGATCTACCCCGACTTCCACCACCGAGGTCGCGACCAGCAAATGAATTTTCCCTCCGCGGAACTCACGCATCATCCAGTCACGTTCCTCACGATTCATACGCCCATGAACCAACCCCACTTTAAATTCTTTGAAAACAGTCTGCTTTAAATGAAGGTATTCAGTCTCAGCCGCCTTGAGATCCATTTTTTCTGATTCGTCAATCATCGGGAACACAAAGTAGGCCTGTTCACCCCCGCTGAGTTTTTTCCGAATGTGCTCCATCACCTCGCTTTGCTTGGCACGCGTAATCCAATAGGTTTGAATGGGCCGGCGTCCGGCCGGTCGATCGCGCATCGTCGATATTTTCAAATCTCCGTAAACAGTCAGCGCCAGTGTTCTTGGAATGGGTGTTGCGGTCATCAAGAGCTGATGAGGCCGGGGGTCCAGCTCTAGCAAACGGCCGCGCTGGTTGACACCAAATTTGTGCTGCTCATCGATCACCGCAACCGCCAGCGCCTGAAAACGAACATCTTCTTGTAACACAGCGTGTGTGCCGACTAGCACATGAATTTTGTTTTGTTTAAGTTCGGCAAGAAGCCGCTCACGCGCGGGGGACAGAGTGCCTGCCGTCAGCCGCGCCACCCTCACGCCTAACGGCTCCAACATCCCACTCAGGCTGCGGAAGTGCTGCTCCGCCAGTATTTCCGTAGGCACCAGCATCACGCCTTGAAAACCACTGCGCACGGCCAAAAGAAGTGTCAGCGCGGCAATCACCGTTTTTCCTGCACCCACGTCGCCCTGCAAAAGACGATTCATCGGCCGCTCCTGCGCTAAATCTTCAAAAATCTCCTGCGCGGCCTGCCATTGCCCGGCAGTCAGTTGAAATGGAAGTGTCGCCTTAAACTCCTCAAATACTCCGGCAAAACCTGACAGCGCCCGAGCCCGGTGTCGGTCACGCATACGTTCGAACCGTTCGAGTAAAATTAGCTGAAAAACAAGAAATTCGTCAAAAACAATACGACGGCGCGCTCGCGCCATCGCATCAAAATTTATTGGAAAATGCATCTGGCGCACGGCTTCTGCAAGGTCCATCAAACCGTGAGCCGCTCGAAACTCTTCCGGAAAATAATCCACCATACAGTGATCGAGATGGGCGTTCACCGTGTCCGTCATCACCTTGCGAAGCGACCGTTGAAAAAGCCCCTCCGTCAGAGGGTAGATCGGCGTGATAATCCCTGTGTGAACCCTTTTGGAATCTCCCTCCACAAATTCATATTCTGGAGAATTCATCTGAAAGCGGTCTTTGTACCGCTCCGCCTTTCCGTAGAGAATAATTTTTCGGCCCGGCGTGAACTGATCCTTGAGGTAGCGTTGATTAAACCATACCGCCCGCAAGACCGCAGTTTCATCGCCCACTGTCAGTTCCACAATCGCCATACGCTTGAGAGGCCGCATCACACACTCAAGAATTTCACCGCACACCGTCGCGGTCTCGCCGGGTTGAACGCTGTCGATAGCGAGAAACTGACTGCGATCTTCATAACGCCGTGGGAAAAAGAAAAGCAGATCGTGAAGGGAGAGAATTCCTAACTTTGAAAAGGCTTCCGCCCGTTTGGGGCCAACCCCTTTGAGGTAGCGCAAATCCGATTGCAAATCACTTTGGGCAGGCGACTGTCTGGAGGCACGCAGTGGAGCCATATGAACGGTTGCTAAAGCAACGCTCCGTATGCCAAAGAAGAAGAAATCGCGGGTTGGAAAAGAAAGCGAACCGAGGGCAGATTAATGAGCTTCCGCTTTGGGAACGAGCGCAGAGTTGGGCGCGGCATCGTTAACCACGGCTGGTTTCGCCTCAACGGCTTCTTTGACTTGAACGACGACATTCCCTTTTTCGACTGTCTTCACTGCCCCTGAGACCCCCGGAGCTGCTGAGGCCGCTAAATTTTCAGAAATGGGTTTCACTTGATCAGCAGCTGCTTTCACGGCGTCCTTCGCAGGGGCCTCTGCCTTAATTTTTTCAAGCGCTTTCTTGATCTGATCAAGATCCAGCGGAGGCCTCGAATTAGGTCCCCGCAAAAGACTGCGGCTTCGCTGCGCTTCGAGAATATCAAGGCTGATACAGGTCACCAAAAAGGCTATTGCCGCAACGGTCGTCGCCTTGGTCAAAAAATCACCCGCACGCGTGCCAAGGAGTGACTGGACATTGCCACTGCCAAAAGAAGCATTCGTCAGGCCGTGGCCCCGCCCCGCCTGAAGCAAAATAACAAGAATAAGCATAAAGCACGCAATGATGTGAATGACTGTCAAAAAAATTGCCATTAGTTTGCTCCCGCGCCGCATTTCGCAGCGGCACCATCTACGATTGCACAAAAAGATTCTGTTTTGAGGGATGCTCCACCCACCAGCGCGCCATCCACATTCGGCTTTTCGATCAAAATCGCAATATTATCAGGCTTCACACTCCCACCGTAAAGAATGTAAACCCTCGAACTCACCTCTGGCCCAAATTTTTCAGTGAGCAGGCGGCGAATATACGCATGCATCTGCTCAGCCTGTTCGGGAGTCGCTGTTTTACCCGTGCCAATCGCCCACACCGGTTCATAGGCAATCACGCATTTGAGCATATCTTCTTTGGTTAGTTCTGCCAAAGAGTTGTCAAACTGATTTTTCACCACGGTCAAATGGATTTGGGTTTCACGCTGTGAAAGTGTTTCTCCGACACAGACAACGGGAATAAGACTGTACTTGAGAGCCGTCCTTACTTTCTCATTGATGAACGTATCGCTCTCATGAAAAAACTGACGCCGCTCGGAGTGGCCAAGCACAATATAACGGCACCCAAGGTCTTTGAGCATGCCCGGAGAAATCTCGCCGGTAAAGGC
>CAYMUZ010000229.1:0-10027 GCA_964393875.1 uncultured bacterium
AAGCCAGGGCATGGATGTTGAAGAAGCGGCTTTAGAAGCGTCGCGTGTCCGAACGCGTCCCATTATCATGAGTGCACTGGCTGCTGTGATCGGCTTAATTCCATTGGCGCTGGGACTAGGTGAGGGCGCGGCCTTGCGTTCTCCGATGGCCGTGGCCATGATGGGCGGATCGCTTTCATCGACAGTCTTGACTCTTGTCGTCCTGCCGTGTTTCTACATCGTTGTGACTCGCGCAATGGAACGGGTTTTTGGAGTGCCCGTTTCAGAAGACGATCTGGATGCCGACGGCGAACCTGAAACTCCGCAGGCGGGGCACTAAGACCATGGGACTCCCAAGCGTCTCTATCGAACGGCCGGTTTTAACAGCGGTGATCTTCTTTGGATTGATCATTATGGGATGCATTTCTCTTACGCGCCTGCCGGTAGAGCTTTATCAGGGGCAGAGTCAAAATATTATCAGCGTGGTGATTCACGCGCGTGGCGGATTGTCTCCCGTTGAAGTCGAGAAAAGAATCACCAAGCTCGTGGAAGAAGCCGTGGCCACTGTGACGCATTTGAAATCGCTTTATTCCAGCTCCCGCGAAGCGGAATCCCGTGTCACCATGGAGTTTGAAACCGGTACGAATATGAATTTTGCAGCCCTAGAGGTGCGTGAAAAATTTTCGCGTGTAAAACCGCTTCTTCCGCAGGAAATTGAAAAGCCCGTGATTGCCAATTACGACGATTCTGACGCCGCCGTTTTTGTCTTCGCATTGACCTCGCAGGCGATGTCTCCCGAAGATATCGGCGAGGTTGTCAACAACCAGCTGAAACCCATTTTGAGCCGTGTTGACGGTGTGGCTAGCGTAGAAGTCTACGGGGCGCGTGAGCGGAAAATTCTTGTGGAGCTCGATCGCGACAAATTGGTGGCCTATAACGTTTCTGTGGAGCGGGTCATGGATATTCTGGGCCAAAGCAATGTCAACCTGCTGGCGGGAAAGGTCGATTCGCACAAGCTCGAGCTGGCGATCCGCAGCATGGGGGCTTTCACCAGCGTGGAAGAAATCGGAGAGCTTGGAATCAAAGGGACGCGGCAGGGTTCGATTATCCCGCTCAAAGAAATTGCCACAGTCAAAGATGCCTACATGGAACCTGAAGATGAATCGCGCTTGAACCTCGAGCAGAATATTACGGTCTACGTCAAAAAGACAAGTCAGTCCGGCACCATTCCTGTGGCAAGAAAAGTCAAGGCCGTACTGCATGATTTTGAACGGGAATATAAAGACAGACTCAACGTCATCATGGTGACGGATAAGGCTCGGATTATTTCAAGAGCGATTGATGAAGTGAAAGAAACTCTTTATGTTGGCATGGTGCTTACCATTGTGCTGATTTATATTTTCTTGCAGCAATGGCGGTTGTCGCTGATCGTTTTGATTTCTCTGCCCATTTCCGTGATCGCCACTTTTATGATGATGGATTTATTTCACATCAGTATCAACGTGATGACGTTGAGCGGCTTGTCGCTGGCGCACGGAGTGCTGGTAGATAGCTCGATTGTCATTTTAGAAAATATTTTGGTCAAAAAAGAAAAAGGGTGCACGGATTACAGAGCCATTCGGGAAGGTTCTGAAGAAGTGTGGCTCGCTCTTTTAGCGTCGCTGACCACGATGATTGTTGTGTTTGCACCTATCCTGTTTATCGATAAGAAAATTCAGATCATGTATGCTGGGCTTTCCTTTACGATTGTCGCCTCGCTCGTCATTTCTTTTTTCGTGGCGCAGATGCTGGTGCCGATGCTTATGATGCAGTGGGCTCGCGGTCGGCTGAAGGTTTCGGGGTCGCATCACGATAAGGGCTGGATGGGGGGCGCTGAAAAGGGCTACCGCTATTTGTTAAATTGGAATATTCGCAACAGGTATCTGGTGGTCGCGGCTGTTTTTTCAGCTTTTGCTTTTAGCGCACCCCGACTGATGGCGCGCAGTCTCGACTCTCCTTCGACGTATGAGGAAAATGAATTTGCCATTATTATTTTCCCTCTGGCAGGTGCGCGGCTTGAAGCCAATAACGATGCTGTGAAAAAAGTGGAAGAGCTTCTAAGCAAAATACCGGATATTGAACTTTTTTCAACCACGGTTCGCCAAGATGATGTTCGCGTGACCGCTCAGCTTAAACCCAAGGCCAAACGCGAATATTCTAAAGACGAAATTCTCGATCTGATCGATAAAAAGGGTAATGAGATGGTGAAGGAAGTTCACGATGATTATAGCCTGCTGGTGGATGAAGGCGCCGGGTCTTCGGAGCAGAAAAAGCTGGTGGTGAATATTTTTGGCAATGAGGGGGATGTGTTGCAGAAATTGGCCATTGAGTTTTCGAACCGGATGGGCAAGGTGCCCGGCATTAGCAACATCGTCATGACCGATTTACGCAAACGGCCCGAGTACTCGCTGGTGGTTGATCGCGGCCGTGCGGCGCTCTACGGTCTGACCACTTCGAAAATTGCCGATTCGGTGCATGCGCAGGTTCGCGGTATGCGGCCCACGAAATTCCACGAGCTTAGCAAAGGACAAGAGATCGAAGTCATCACACGACTGCAAGCCATTTACCGGCAAAAAATTGACGATTTGAAACTGATCCCCATTGAAACGAGCAGTGGGCGGCAGGTGACGCTTGGCGAAGTCTCTAACTTTTATCCGTCTGTGGGGCCGCAGACGATAGACCGCATGGATAAGTACCGCTATGTTTTTGTCAAAGGCGATGTGAAAGTCCCGCTTGAAAAAGCTGCCGTGGATGTCAAAGCGGCACTCGCGGATGTTAAATTACCTGATGAGTATTACTGGCGTTTCGGCGGAGGATACGAAGAGCTGGTGGGCAGTAAATCTCAGCTTTCTTTGGCGCTTATCCTGACACTCTTTTTGGTCTACGGCACCATGGCCTGCCTGTTTCAGAGTTATATTCAGCCTTTCCTCATCATGATGTCGGTTCCGCTGGCAACGATCGGTATTTGGCTCGGACTTGAACTCACGCATAAACCCCTCAGCCATCAGGTATTCATCGGAATGATCATCCTTACCGGCTATGCGGTGAATGCCGCCATTATCATGGTGGATCGCAGTAATCAACTGCTTGCGGATGGTGTGCCCAAACGTGAAGCGGTGATCCGGTCGGGGATTGAACGCTTCCGGCCGATTCTTATGACAACCTGCTCAACCACATTGGGGTTCATGCCGATGGCTTTTAACTGGGGGCAGTCCAGTGATTTATGGTCGCCGCTTGCCGTGACGGTCATCGGAGGTCTGACGAGTTCAACACTCCTGACACTTTTTGTACTGCCTGACTTTATGATTATTTGTGATGAAATTGCGGCGGTATGGAAGAAAACGGTTGAGTGGATTTCGCGCCAGTTTTCTTTTTTATTCCGACTAGGGTCTGCCAGCCGATGAGCAGATTCAGCGGTTTTTAAGTTCGTGAAAACGAGGAGGAGAATTTATGATTGAAAACCAAACCTCTGCGGCTGAACAGCCGCAGAGCCCAAGACTGTATAAAAGACGTGCGCGCAACATTCTTATTCATCGGCCCATGCAAAAAGAATTTACCATGGTGTTGATTGCTCTTTTGATGGTGTCGCTGCTTGCCATCAGTTTTGTGATTCACTCAACGATTCGAGATGCGGTCTTTGGGGGCGGGTACCGGTTTGGCACGGTGAGCCCGGCCGAGGTGCTCTCCTCTGACGTCAGCTACCAGCTGATTGTGCGGATTGCCTGCATTTTGTTTGTGACACTGATCATCATCGGGATGTTTGGGGTCTTTTTCCTGCACCGTGTGGCCGGACCCGTCTATCGTTTCCGGCAGACATTTCATAAGCTTAATCGGGGCGAAATCCCTCCGACCATTAAACTGCGCGAAGGTGACTTTTTTGAGGAAACGGCAGTTGAGATTAACAAGTACCTCGATCGTTTGCGAGCCGCTGCCGGCGCAGATCATATAAAAAAGACATAAAAAAATTTACTTATAGGTATAAGGAGTGCTTTTCCTTAATTGACACAGCGTTGTTTCCGGTTATAATACGACTCCTTCATGCGTACGAAAAGTGGGCACTCCTGCCCACTTTTTTTGCTTTCATTAACGTTAAAGCTGGGACCAAACGCGAGGTGACCGAACGTGAGTCAGGAACTACTTGTTCAGCTTGAAGCCATTGAAAAAGAAAAAGGGATCACGAAGGAACTGCTTGTCGAAGCTCTTAAACTGGCCCTCGAGTCCGCTTGTCGGAAAAGTTATCCGGAAAAGCCGGATATGAGCGTTGAGATTGATCCGCTCAGTTTTCGCATTCGTCTTGTAGATGCTGGTTGCGAAGTGAAGGATCCGTACTTTGGTCGTATTGCGGCGCAGACGGCGAAGCAAGTGATCATCCAAAAAATACGCGAAGCCGAGCGTGATTCGATTTTTGCTGATTACACTAAGCGTGTCAACGATATTGTCTCAGGCACGGTGCACCGATTCGAGAAGAGAGCGATTATTGTCGATCTTGGGAAGACGGAAGGTATTTTGCCCTTGCGGGAGCAGTCGCTGGCGGATGACTATCGCCAGGGGGATCTTATTCGCGCTCTGGTGCTGGAGGTCAAAAAGACACCCAAAGGCCCCGAAGTGATTTTATCGCGCGCTGCCGGTGGATTTGTTTCAAAGCTTTTTGAACTAGAAGTTCCTGAAATTCACGACAAGATCGTGCAAATCAAAGGGGTTTCACGAGAAGCCGGTTCCCGCACGAAGATCGCGGTTTATTCCAGTGACGATAAAATTGACTGCGTGGGTTCCTGTGTGGGCGTGCGCGGACAGCGCGTCAAAAGCATCGTGCGTGAATTGGGTGGCGAGAAGATTGATATTGTCCGTCACAGCGAAGATCTTGAAACCTACCTTAAAAATGCCATGTCCCCTGCCGAGTTGGCCGAGATCAAACTTAACCGTGCCGAGAAGTCTGCGGAAATTTTTGTGCAAGACGATCAGCTGTCGCTCGCCATTGGCAAAAAGGGGCAGAACGTGCGGCTTGCCTCCAAGTTACTGGGGTGGCGGGTCGATGTGCGCAGCCTGAGTCAAAAAATCCCTCTTTCCACATTGGAGGGTGTCGGTGAAAAAACGGAGCAGGCTTTGCGCGATGCCGGAATCCAAAGCCTCAAAGACATTATCAAGACGACCGCAGAAGATCTGGCAAAAATCCCTGGCATTGGTGAGAAAACAGCTGAGAAAATTGTTGCCTCGGCGCACAAAGCGATTATCGAGAAGAGCTTCTAAATCTTCTAAGGGAGTTGCATGCGAGTTCATGAGTTAGCCAAAGAATTTGGTGTTGCGAGTAAAGACCTGATCAACCAGATACGAAATCTGGGGCAGGAGGTCAAGACCCATATGTCTGTGGTGAATGATGACATTATTCCTCTTATTCGGAAAGTCCACGGGTATCCAGCCAAGGTGAGCGGGTCTTTAGCCGCGAAGACAGCGGTTGTGGCCATTGAGACGCCGACAGTCTCCGGCATCCCCCTGGAGGCAGCTGCCCCCCGAAATTTCTCGCCGGATGCGGGTCGACAGCCAGCACATCCTGTGAGTGTGGCAACAGTTTTGCGGGAATCAGAGCCGCAGACGGAACCCTCCACGGTGCAGAATCCTAAAGTGGTGGTGCGTTTTCCGATTACGGTTGGGGTTTTATCCGAAACTCTGAAGCTCCGTATACCCGATGTGATTAAGGCGCTTATGAGCATCGGTGTTTTTGCCAACGTCAACCAGCTTCTCAATGAAGAGATTGGATTTAAAGCCGCTCATGCGTTGGGTATCCCCATTGAGAAAGCCAAAGATTTCACCGAAAAATTGATTGAAGACCAGGGAAAATCAGACGACATCGGCAAGTTGAAGGTTCGTGCCCCGGTCGTGACGATGATGGGACATGTGGATCACGGAAAAACATCGCTGCTTGATGCGATTCGCAAAACAAATGTGGCCTCCAGAGAAAAGGGGCATATTACGCAGCACATGGGCGCTTACGGAGTAGATATCCCCGGCAAAGGGCATGTGACATTTCTGGACACGCCCGGTCATGAAGCTTTTACGGCCATGCGGGCCCGCGGGGCCAACGCGACGGATGTGGTAGTGCTGGTGGTGGCTGCCGATGACGGTGTCATGCCGCAGACGACGGAAGCTTTGGCTCACGCGCGTGAAGCCGGTTGTCCCATTGTGGTGGCGCTTAATAAAGTGGATCTGCCCAATGCGAATCTGCAGAAAGTAATGATGCAGCTTCAGAAACTTGATCTGGCGCCTGAGGAGTGGGGCGGAAAAACGATTTGTGTAAAGGTGTCGGCCAAGACCGGACAGGGGATTGAGCAGCTGCTTGATCTGCTCTTACTCGAAGCGGAGGTGCTTGAATTGAAGGCGAACCCCGACCGTGCGGCGACGGGTACCGTGATTGAGGGACACCTTTCCCGCGGCAGCGGTGCCGTAGCGACCGTGATTGTGCAAAACGGAACGCTTCGGGTTGGCGACATTGTGCTGTGCGGGCCAGTTTGCGGGCGAGTGCGCGCATTGCGCAACCATCTGGGGAAGGCCATCCAGGAAGTACCGCCCGGACATTCTGCAGAATTGTCGGGGCTGGACGGTGTCGCAGACGCAGGCGAAAAGTTTTTTGTTCTTCAAGACGAACGTGCTGCCAAAAACATGGCTGAGTTGGCGGTTCTTGAGCGACGGGAGCGCCTCATGCGCGGTTCTCACAAACATTTATCTTTGGAGGATCTGTACCATCGTCTCTCTGAGGGTAATTTTAAAGAGCTGAAGATTATTGCCAAGTCCGACGTGCAGGGATCCGTAGAAGCCTTGGCACAGTCGCTTGAAAAGATTTTGGCTGATAAATGCCGTGTGCGTATTATTCATGGCGGTGTGGGTGGTATTAATGAATCTGACGTGATGCTGGCGGCGGCCTCAGACGCGATTATTCTCGGATTTCATGTTAAAGCAGATCTCAAAGCGCAGACCTTGGCGGAAAAAGAAGGTGTAGACATCCGCTACTACAACATTATTTATGAAGCGGTTGAAGATGTCAGTAAAGCCATGGAGGGTTTGCTTGAGCCTGTTTACAAAGAAGTGATTGAGGGCAGGGCTCATATCCGTAAGATTTTCAAATCTTCAAAAGCCGGCGCGATTGGCGGCGCTATGGTGACCAAAGGCAAAATTACACGGTCCCATTCTGTGAGAGTTTTGCGCGATCATATTGTTGTTTTTGACGGCAAGCTGGCAGCACTAAAGCGTTTTAAGGACGACGTGCGTGAAGTGGCTGAGGGCTATGAGTGCGGGTTTTCCTTCCAGGGGTTTGACGACATTCGGGAAGATGACTTGGTTGAAAGCTATCGTCAGGAGAAAATCGCCGCTAAGCTTTAACTAGCCCGCTATCCTTTCGGGGATGAAGTTTCCATCTCCCCCGCGAATTCAATTTTAAGAACGCTGTTTTTTTCGAGGAGGAGTGCCATGCAAGGGAAAAGAATCGACCGCGTTGCTCACCTGCTGCAGATGGAATTGAGCCATTTGATTGTGACTCGCCTCAAAGATCCGGGCCTCGGATTTATGACGATTACGCACGTCAACATGACACCCGATCTAAAAGCGGCTTGGGTTTACTACAGCATTATCGGCGATGCCTCGGCGCGTCTTTCGGCGCAGGCTGCGCTCGAGCGCTCGCGCGGATATTTACAAAGACAGGTTGCCGATTCTTTGAAGTTAAGACATACCCCTCTGTTGAGCTTCCGCTTTGATGACTCCTTGAGCGAAGGGATGAAAGTGGATCGTGTCCTTCGCGATCTTCAAACGGGAAGCGGTTTGCCGGAGGATGTCTCGAGTGAAGATGGGTAAACAAGATACCCTTCAGGAATTTTGCGGCGCCCTGAAACGGCATAAGCGGTTCTTATTGGCCTGTCATGTGGCGCCCGAAGGCGACGCGATTGGTAGCTTGCTTGCGATGGACTCTCTTTTGCGGCGGCTCGGCAAAAAAACTTTTATTGTCAACGAAGACCCCTTTCCGGAGCGCCTGCCTTGTCTTTCCGCGCAGCGCTGGCATGTTCGCGAGAACGTTCGTAAAACAGGTCCCTTTGACGCGGTGCTTTTAACCGACTGCCCCAACCTGAGCCGTATTGGCCGCGTCCGTGAATGGATAGACGAAGGAACTACCGTTTTTAACATTGACCACCATGTGAGCAACGATTTTTTTGGATCTCACAATTACGTCAGACCCGAGGCCTCTGCAAGTGGAGAAGTGGTTTTTCATCTCTTTAAGCATTTAAAAATGCCTTTAAGCCGCGAAGAAGCTAAAAATCTTTATGTGGCAATTGTGACCGATACGGGCTCTTTTAAGTACAGTACGACGACGGTGCAGTCTCACCGGATTGCCGCAGAATTGATTGCCACTGGAATTGATATTGAAAAAATTAATGACCAGATTTACTGCTCGTACTCATTGAATAAGATTCAGCTTTGCAGCCGCCTTCTGGCGCGTGTGCAAACGACGGCGCTTGGCCGTATTGCCTGGGTGGGCATGCATCTGGATGATTTAAAACATTCCGGAGCTTCGCACGAAGACACGGAGGGATTTATTGATTTCTTGCGCTATTTGCGCGAAGTGCGCATTGCTTTTTTTATGAGTGAAATGAAACCGGGGGAAATCAAAGTATCGTTTCGGGCGAAAGGTCCCTACGATGTCAACCGCATTGCGACGGAGTTTGGAGGTGGCGGCCACCGTAAGGCCTCGGGGTGCTCCATCGGTGCTCCGCTGGCTGACGCGCAAGAACGGATTCTTGAGGCCGTTCGCAAACACGCCCCCTCGCTTTGGTTATGAAGCCCTCGCCTGTTTTTTTCCCCGATGGATTTTTGCTGGCTGATAAGCCCATGGATTGGACCTCGCACGATGTTTGCCAGTTCGTGAAAAAGCGTTTTCATATCGAAAAAATCGGACATGCGGGCACGCTGGACCCGATCGCAACCGGATTGCTTGTTCTTTTGATCGGTAAGGCAACTAAAAAATCTGCAGAGCTCTCAGCTCATGATAAGGATTACGCGGGGGTGATCCGCCTGGGCACGAAAACCGATTCGCAGGATCGTAGCGGCCGTGTGCTGGAAACCCGCAACCCTGCCGGGATTACTCTGGAAGCGGTGCGCGAAAAAGCACGTGCTTTTTTAGGGGAGATTCTGCAGGTGCCTCCCATGGTGTCGGCGCTGAAACACAAGGGGGTGCGGCTTTATAAGCTTGCGCGTCAAGGGCTTGAGGTTGAGCGAGAGCCGAGACCCGTGACAGTGTTCAACTTCGACCTGCTGTCGATGGAGGGGCCGCTCATCCATTTTTTTTCACGGGTTTCCAAGGGAACCTATGTGCGGACTCTGGCGCACGATCTCGGAGAAGCGCTTGGCTGCTGCGCCTGTTTGGAAGAATTACGCCGTGTACGCAGTGGGCAGTTTTCAGCGGAGGGCAGCGTGACGATCGATACCCTGCGCCTGATGGAGCCCGGGGAGCTGCGCCAAAAAATCATTCCGCTTTATCCTTCGCCGATCCATGCGCGTTCTGAGTGATCTCGTAAATTTCAAAGCAGACCCCGCCCGCCCGCTTTTTCTAGGTCTGGGCAATTTTGACGGGGTTCATCGGGGGCATCAGGCTCTTTTTTCCCGCGTGCTTGGCGAAGCCAGGGCCAAACGGGGGCATGCCGCATTGCTGACTTTTCAGCAACACCCACAACGCGTTCTTCATCCTGAGAAAAAAAACAGCCTGCTCGTTTCCGATGCCCATAAACTCTATCTGTTCAGCCGTGCCGGGTTCGACCTTTGTTTTCGCCTGCAGTTTACGGAAGCATTTTCAAAAATGGATCCGGAAGCGTTCGTGACGGACATTTTGTGCCGGCAGTTGCAGGTGCGAGAAATTTGCATGGGGCATAATGCCCGGTTTGGACATGGCCGCAGGGGTGATGGCCCTCTCATGGCTTTCTTGGGGCGCAAGCTGGGGTTTGAGTTTAGCGCTATTTTTCCTGTCAAGACTGCC